>JBDLIY010000071.1:0-12705 GCA_039714635.1 Planctomycetota bacterium | reverse complement strand
CCCGGGATCGAAACCGGCCGCGACGAGCAGATCCGCCCGCGCGACCGCTACGTCCCGTGTCGCCCCCGCCCGGTCGAGCCGTGCCCGGACCAGGCGTCTGGCCGCCTCGAGCAGGTCGAGGTAGCCGGAGCGGTTTCCTTCGTAAGCGCCCCTCGAGGCGCGCAGGGCGAGCCTTGCGAGGGGAACGATGTCTTCCGTGAGGGTCTTCTTGCGCCGGTTCGCCGCAGTGACGGCGAAGAGCGCGTCCCGGACGGTGGCCGCGGTTCGGAATCGGGCGTCGCGCGCGGCCGCCGCCAGCGCCTCCGCCCGGGCCCGCATCTCGGTCGCCTGCGCCTCCCGGACGCCGTAGTCCGGGCGGGGCATCGTCATCCGGCCGGGCTCGGGGAAGACGGGGCCGCGATCGACCCCGGCCTCCCCGGCTCTCTCGCGTTCGTAGCGGGAGGACCCCGTGTCGAAGCGCGGCCGGGTCATCGTCTCGGCCATCCGCACGGCGATTGCGGCGCGCTCCGCGCGGAGCGAAGCCATCCTCGTCGCCGGGCTCTCGGCCCGGGCCCGTTCGACGACGGCCTCGTCCTCGTCCTGGATCGAGCCGGCCCCTCCCGCCTCCGGGACGAGATCGAGGGAGAGGGGAGCGTCCTCCGCGCGGGCGAGGAGCCGGTTGAGCCGCGCCCGCAGCGACGGGGCCCGGTCCTCGAGGACGGCGAGGTCCGTCCGCCGTCGGGCGACCGCGGCGGAAAACGCGAGGTACCCCGCCTGGTCGGCCTGGCCGGCTTCGAGGCGGGCCAAAAGGACCGTGAGCAGGCCCTCCATCAGGTCGAGGTCCTCGGCGACGATCCGCTTTGACTCCGCCCACCAGGCCACGGTCGCGTGGGCCCGTCGGGCGGCGGCCTCGACGTCGAACTCCACCGAGCGGAGCCTCTCGCGGGCCAGGGCGACCTGCCGGTCGGCGATCTCCCCGGACAGGGCGTTGACGCCGGGGGGCGACGCGACCGCCTCGACGGGGCGACGGTGCCGCGGCGGACCGACGCGGGTGTCGAGGTCCCGCGAAAAGGACCGGTAGAGCGACGCGAGGTCGTCGAGATCGGCGGCCTGCCGGTATCCGGTCCGGGCCGCCTCGAGCTTCGCGCGGGCGACCGCCACCGCCTCGGAGCGTCGCATGGCGAGCCGGGCGAAGTCCCCGACCCCGAACGGCTTCGACACGATGGTCCGCACGGCGACCTCGTCGTCGACGACCGGGGCGGCCGGTTCCGGGCGGGATTCCGGGTCGGGTTCAGGACGGGGCTCGGGGCCGCCCGGAGCGGCGGCGGCGATCGGCGCCGAGCGGGCGAGGAGCGCCTCCGCGAAGTCCGTCTCCACCGGCGGCGGGGCGGAGGAGCAGGCGGCGAGGGCGAGCAGGGCGGCGAGGGCGGCGCGGTTCACGGGGCCTCCTCTCCGGCCGGCACGAACGGCTGGCCGACCGCGGCCTCGAGATCGGCGAGGGCCTGGGCGTGGTCGGAGCGGGCCCGGGCGGCGGCGAGCCGGAAATTGTGGAGGACCGCCACCGCCTCGAGCGTGCCGGAGAGGGACCCCTTGCCCGCGGCGGCGAGGTCCTCCGCCGTCCGCGTCGCGAGCCGGGCGCGGGGCACCAGCACCTCCCCATACAGGCGCGAGAGCCGCTCCGCCTTGCCGAGCCGGTACCAGGCCCGGGCCAGGCGCGTTCGGGCCCGCTGGGCGGAGTCGGTCCTTTCCTCGGCGGCAGCCCGCTCGAGTGCGCGCGCCTTCCGGATCGCGGCCGAGTCCTTCGGGATCCAGAGCGGGATGTCCAGTCCGAGCGAGAAGATGAGCGGGTCCCTGCCGCTGTCCTCCGGCTCCACCGGGACGCCCGTGATGTCCCCCGTGAAGATCCGCGTGACCCCCAGGCTGAGGTCGGGGATCCGGCGTTGCTCGGCGAGGGACGTGCGGAGCGCCGCCGTCTCCAGGGAGAGACCCGCCTCGATCATCTCCTGGTTTCGCTCCGACATCCGCGCCAGGAGGTCCTCCCAGCGGACGCGGACGCGGGGAACGGGAGAGAGCCGGGGCGTCGCGATCGGAGTGTCCGGCGGGAGGGCCAGCAGCGAACGGAGATGGACGGACTCCGCGACGCGCAACTCCGCGAGCACGACGCGATCGTTTTCGAGTTGCGCCCGCTGGGTCTGCGCCCGGAACAGGTCGGAGAGCGGACCCTCCTCCCCGGCCGCGTCGGCCACGTACCGCTCCAGCAGCGCGGCGATCCCGTCACTGATCCCTTTGGCCTCGTCGAGGTAGGCGATCTCCCAGGCGGCGCGGATCACCGCCGTGAGGACGTCCCGCACCGTCCTCTCGTACACCACGCGGGCGCGGCGCGCTTCGGCGTCGCCGATCTCCGACCGCGTCCGGAGTTTCGTCGGGAACGGGACCGGCTGCCGGAGCGAGAGGGACCAGTTCTGCGGCCCGACCCGCGTCTCCACGGGGACCGCGTACCATCCGACGACGACGGACGGGTTGGGCAGCCAGCCTACCTCCCGGGCGCCCTCTTCCATGGCGACGGCCCGCTCCCGCGCCGCGCGGATCCGGGGGTTTCGCTCGAGCGCCAGCGCGACGAGGCCCGGCAGATCGTCAGGGATCCGGTCCGCCGATCGGGTCGCGTCGCCTCGCTCCGCCGGGGCGGGCACGAAGGGCCGCGACTCGGGCAGCGGGTCCGGGGAGGACGCGCAGCCGGCGAGGAGCAGGAGCAGGAGGGGCAGGGCTCGGACCATGCGCCGGATTACGCACGGGGCGTGCCGCGGGGTTTCCCGCCCGGAGCGGGCCGGGAACCGTGGCATATCCGACAGTCGCGGCCCCCGGCTGTCGGATATGGAACCCTCAGATCCTCACGACTTCTCAGACGTCCTTCAGGCCGTGCTTGTCGAGGCGGTAGAGGAGCGTCTGGCGGGTGATGCCGAGGAGCCGCGCCGCGCGAGAGCGATTCCCGTCGGTCCGGGCGAGCGCCTGCCGGATCAGGCTCTTCTCCACCGCGGCGAGGGTGATCCCCTCCTCCGGGAGGCCGACGACGTCGTCCCCGTCGCCGGGGCTCCCGGCCCGGACGCGGTCCGGCAGGTCCTCCGCCGCGAGCTCGCCGGGGTCTCGCCGCAGCACGAGCGCGCGCTGGATCACGTTTTCGAGTTCGCGGACGTTCCCCGGCCAGCGGTAGCCGCGGAGCGCGGACAGGAAGTCCGCCGCGATCGTCACGTCGGCGCCGCCGAGCTTCCCGAGGAAGTGGTTCGCGAGGAGAGGGATGTCGTCGCGCCGGGCCCTCAGCGGGGGGACCTCGATCGTGACGACGGCGATCCGGTAGTAGAGGTCCTCCCGGAACGCGCCCGCGGCGATCGCCGCGTCGAGGTCGCGGTTCGTGGAGGCGATGACCCGCGCGTCGGTCTGCCGGTTCTCCGTCGCGCCGACCGGCCGGACCTCCCCGTCCTGCAGCACGCGCAGGAGCTTGGCCTGCAGGTCCGGGTGCATCTCGCCGATCTCGTCGAGGAGAAGGGTTCCGCCGTCGGCCTCGGCGAAGCGGCCGGGTCGGGCCGCCGTCGCCCCGGTGAAGGCCCCGCGCTCGTGGCCGAACAGTTCGGACTCCAGGAGCGACTCCGGAATCGCGGCGCAGTTCAGCGCCACGAAGGGCCCTGCCGCGCGCGCGCCGTGATGGTGGATCGCCCTGGCGACGAGTTCCTTGCCGGTGCCGCTCTCCCCCGTGAGGAGGACGGCGGCGTCCGTCCCCGCGATGCGGCCGAGCGAACGGAACACCTCCTTCATCGCCGCCGAACCGCCGACGATCGAGTCGAACGAGAAGCGATCCGACAGCTCGCTCCGGAGGCGGAGGTTCTCCGTCGCCAGGCTCCGGTAGTCCAGCGCCCTGGACACCGCGGCCAGCAGGCGCTCGCGGGAGAAGGGCTTCTCGAGGAAGTCGAAGGCGCCGGTCTTCATCGCCTCGACCGCGCGCTCGACGGTGCCGTGGGCCGTGATCACCACGACGGCGGCGGTCACGTCTCGCCGCTTGATCTCGGCGAGCAGCTCGAGTCCGTCCATCCCGGGCATCTGCACGTCCGTCAGCACGAGATCGACGCCACCCTCGTCGAACGACGCGAGTGCGTCGAGACCGTCCCCGGCGGTGACGACTTCGAAGCCGGCGTCCGTCAGCTGTTTCTCGGTGACCCGGAGCAGGCTCGGGTCGTCGTCCGCGAGCAGGATCCTCTCAGGCATCGGTGTCCTCCGCGATCGGCAGCCGGGTGCGGACCACCGTGCCCCGATTCTCCCCTGCGTCGATCTCGATCAGGCCTCCGTGACCCTCGACGATCTTCCGCACGACGGACAGCCCCAGTCCGGTGCCCGCCTCCCGCGTCGTGAAGAACGGCTCGAAGACCCGCTCCCGGTCCGCCGGAGGGATCCCCGGCCCGTCGTCCTCCACGACCATCTCGACCCCGTCGTCGACGGCCGACGCCCGGACGCGGACCTCGGCGCCCCGTTTCGAGGCCTGCACGGCGTTCATCACGAGGTTGACGACGATCTGTTTCAGGGGCTCCTCGGCGAGGAGCACGGCCGGCAGCTCATCCTCGATATCCTCGATCAGGCGGACGCCTCTCCGGTCCGCCTGCAGGCGGAGGAGCCGGAGCGCCTCGCCCACGGCGGAGGGCAGGTCGGCGGCCCGGTCGGTGGCCGGGCGCGGACGGGAGAACTCGAGGAACTCCCCGAGGACGCGGTTCAGACGATCCACTTCCTTCACGAGGATCGCCGCGAACTCCTCCCGCTCCGCGTCGCTGGCGGGGCCGACCAGGATCTCCGCCGCTCCGCGCACGGAGGCCAGGGGGGTGCGGATCTCGTGGGCGAGACCGGCGGAGAGCTCGCCGAGGGCGGCGAGACGGTCGGCGTGGCGAAGTTGCCCCTCCGTCTCCAGGAGTTGGCGGGTGTTCTCCTTCAGCTCCCGGTAGGCCCCGTCGAGATCCTCCGCGGCCATCCGGTAGCGGTCCCGCTCCCCGCGAAGCTGCTGGGCCAGCACTCCGGTGACCCAGCCGACGACGTTGTAGAGGATGATCTCGAGCCAGTGCACCGCCCCGCCCCCGCTCCACTGGACGAAGACGTGGGGGAGGTAGATCGCGGTGATGAAGGCCGCGAGGCCGGCCCCTCCGCGGAGTCCGAACCAGAAGGACCCGAGGATGATCGGCAGGTAGTAGAACCAGCGATAGAGCGCGTGGAGGCCGTGCTGGGAGACGGGCGTCAGGTAGTGCGCCGCCGTGATCGACAGTACGACGGCGAGAAGGATCCCGAACCGTGCCCGCATCACGGCATTATAGGCTGTCTGCCTCCGCGGCCGTCTCGATCACCTTGTCGAGCAGGCCGTACTCCACCGCCTGCTGCGCCGAGAGCCAGAAGTCGCGGTTCAGGTCGGTCTGGATCTCCTCGACCTTCTTGCCGCACTCGGCGGCGAGGAGTTCGTTGATCCGGGCGCGGATGCGGAGGATCTCGTTGCCCGAGATCTCGACGTCCGACGCCACGCCGCGCATCGACTGCGACGGCTGGTGGAGCAGGATCCGCGTGTTCGGCAGCGCGACCCGGCGGCCCTTGTCGCCGCCGAGCAGGATGATCGTCGCCGCGCTGGCCGCGAGGCCGATGCAGACACTCGTCACGGGGCAGCTGACGTAGCGCATCATGTCGTAGATCGCGAAGCCGTCGTCTACGGCGCCGCCGGGCGAGTTGATCAGCACCTTGACGGGCGCCTTCGGGTCCTCGGCCTCGAGGAGGAGCAGGCGCGGGAGGATCTTCTCGGACAGGTCCGAGGAGACGGGCTCGGAGATGAGCACCGTCCGCGTCTCCATCAGCCGGTCGAGGAGCTTGGCTCCTCCCTTGTCGCCCTCGTCGCCGCAACCGGCGCGGGGGGTGATGTCGATTCCGCTTCTGCGATCGTCGTTCATGGTCATTCCGTGCTCCGGGGAAGGCCGAATTCTAGCCGGGGCTCAGGGGCGTCAAAGGGAAAACGTCCACCCGGGTTGCCGGCAGGGCACACGTTGCGCGCCGGATCGCATAGCAGATATGATGAACCTCCCCGAGGAAGGGGGCCTGGTAGGAAGATCGGGCCTGCGGAGCTGAAAATGAAGGCAGAGCTATCCATCGTCAGCGGATACCCCGAGCGCACGCTCCCGATTCAGGCCGGCCGGCCGGTCACGATCGGTCGCTCGAAGGCCGCCGACATCCAGATTCTGCACAGCGTCGTCTCCCGTCTCCACTGCCAGGTCGCTCACGACGGCACGAACTGGGTCCTCAAGGACCTCGAGTCCAGCAACGGCGTGTGGGTCGACGGCCACCGCGTCCGCCAGCACGTGCTCGGCGACGGTGACACCTTCCACCTCGGGAAGCGCATCGAGTTCAGGCTGACGATCCGGGCCGCGACGGAAGAGATCCCTCCTCCTCCCCCGGCGTCGGAGACCGCCGTGTCCGCCGCCGGACTCGTCGGCCGGGAGATCGACGGCGTCCGCGTCGTGGAGGAGGTTTTCTCCGAGGGCCCCCTGAGCCGGCTGCGCGCCCACCAGCCGTCGCTGAACCGCCAGGTCATGCTCCACGCGTTCCGCGAGAGCGGCCTCGAGACGGAGGACTTCAAGAACAAGCTCCTCGAGGAGGTCCGGGGCGTCTCCCGCCTCCTCCACCCGAGCGTGCTCCAGATCCACGACATGATCGAGCACGGCGGCTTCCTCCTCGTGGTGATGGAGTACGCGGAGGGCGACACCCTTCAGGACATCCTCACGAAGCGGCGCTTCGTCAACGTCCCGGCGACGCTGAAGATCGCCAGCCAGATCGCCGATGCGCTCTCCCACGCCGACGACCAGGACCTGATCGTCAACCGGGTCGCTCCCGGCGACGTCTACGTCAGCGACGACAACCAGGTGAAGGTGGAGCTGTTCCGGCCGCCGCTCCCCGTCCCCGCGTCCGTGGCGGAGCTTCCCTACGTCGCGCCCGAGCTGATCGAGTCCGGCGTGCTCCGCGCCGGCACCGCCCGGCCTCCGGCTTCCGACCGCGAGACCGCGGCCCGCAGCGCCGTCTACAGCGTCGCCTCGATGATGTATCACATGCTCGCCGGCATCCCGCCCCACGAGGGGCAGACGACGGAACAGCTCCTGCCCAAGATCATGAAGGACCGGCCGCCCTCCCTCCGCCGTGTGAACCTCAAGGTCTCCCCGGCGCTCGCGCGCATCGTCGAGCGGGCGATGGGCAAGGATCCGGCGGCCCGGCACGCGAACTTCCGTGAGCTCCGGGCCGACCTCCAGAAGATCATCTCTCCGGCCCTCTGAGAGGGGACCAAACCCGTGCGGGCGGGGTTATAGTGGTGTCGATCTCCAACCCGCCGTCTGGAGTGGATTCACAGCATGGACGACCGCAGTGACGCCTTTCTCTCCGCCGCCGTCGAGCGGAGCTGGATCACCCCCGAGCAGGCCGAGGAGGCCCGTCGCATCCACGCGACGGTCGCCGAGGTCGGCGTCGAGCAGCGGATCGAGGACATCCTCGTCAAGAAGGGGTTCCTGACGCCCGAGCGCGCCCGCAAGCTCAAGCGGGAGCTGGCGAAGAAGAAGGTGGGGAAGTACCAGATCGTCGAGAAGCTCGGCGAGGGCGGCGCGGGCATCGTCTACAAGGCGAACCAGGAGCCGCTCGAGCGGATCGTCGCGATCAAGGTGCTCTCCGCCGAGCGCGTCCTGTCGCCGAAGTACCTCGAGCGCTTCACGCGCGAGGCGCGCATCGCGGTCACGCTGAACCACGCCAACATCGTCCGCGGCCTCGATTACGGCGAGGCGGACGGCTACCACTACTTCGTGATGGAGTACGTGAAGGGCGACTCGCTCTTCCAGGTGCTCAGTCGCGAGGGGACGATGTCGGAGAGGAAGTCCCTGCAGGTCGTCCTCCAGGTCGTCGCGGCGCTCGAGCACGCCGCGAAGTACGACCTCGTCCACCGCGACATCAAGCCCGAGAACATCCTCATCACGCCGGACGAGGTCGTGAAGCTCTGCGACCTCGGTCTCGCGAAGCCGAGCCTCGTGGAGACGGCGAAGGCCAGCAAGAGCGGCACCACGATCGGCACGCCGACCTACATGTCGCCGGAGCAGATCCGCGGGAAGGACGACACCGACTTCCGCTCCGACGTCTATTCCCTCGGCGCGACGCTGTATCACATGATCGCCGGCCGCCCGCCCTTCCGGGGCGAGTCCGCGGACATCGTGGTGAGAAAGCACCTCCGCGAGACCGTCACGGACCCGCGCGAGCTGAACGTCGCCCTCTCCTCCTCCATCGCCGCGATCGTCCTCAAGATGCTCGCGAAGAAGCCGGAGGACCGATACCCGTCGCTCGGCAGCCTCCGCGAGGACCTCGAGGCGGTCCTCGACGGGCGCCCGCCCCGCAACACGATCGAGCTGGGCGGGAAGCGGCCCACCGGCGCCGTGAAGGTGGACGTGGCGGACGATGGGCACCGCCGCGAGCGCATCGCGGCCGGCGGGAAGAGGTCGAAGGCGCCGATCTACATCGCCATCGTCGCCGTGGTCCTCGCGGCGGCCGGGTTCTTCGCCCTGGACCCCTTCGGGAAGAAGGAGGAGCCGGCGAAGACCGACCCGGACCTCGTGAACCGGCCCGACGTGCCGACGGGGCCGAGCCCCGAGGAAGAGGCGGAGGAGGCCTACCGCGAAGCCCTCGACTGGGTCGAGAAGAACGCCGGCGTGGCGGACGCCGTGAAGACGGCGAAGTTCAAGTCCGTGGCCGATCGCCACCCGGACACCCGCTGGGCCCTCCACGCGAAGGAGCGCATCCGGGAGATCGCCGCGCAGCGGGAACAGCGGGCGGCCGCGCACCGGACCAAGGCGGGAGGGCTGTACGACCAGACCGTGGCGCGGGCGAAGGCGATGGCCGCCGAGAAGAAGTACGGCGACGCCCTCGCGGAGCTTGCGACGTATCCCGAGGGCTACGAGGACACGGAGTTCCCGGAGCGTCTGAAGAAGGACGCGGAGCGGATGACGGCCGACGCGCGGGAGGAGTTCGCGGCGGCGGTCGAGAAAGCGCAGTACGAACTCGACGCGGGCCGCCCCGGCGACGCGATCCCCCATCTCGAACCGTTCACCGGTTACGGAATCCCATCCATCGAGAAGGACGCGAAGGGCCGCATCGAGAAGATCCGCGGCGAGATCGCCCGTCTGAAGGACGCGCGCGAGAAGGGCATGGCGGCGTACCGGGCGGCGGTGGGGGAGGCGTTCCTCAAGGCGGCCCGTGGCGAGTGGAGCGAGGCCCGCAACCACCTCGTCTCCGCGCAGGAGAGCCCGCAGCTCGATCCGTTCTCCGCCGAGATCCGGCGCGCCGACGCCCAGCTCCGGGATGCGATGCGGTTCGACGACGGCCTCCGGAAGGGCGCCGGGACCCTCGTCGGGAAGGTGGAGAAGTTCCACGTCACGAACGGGAAGCAGGGCGAGGTCGGCGGCAAGATCCTCGACGTCCTCGAGGACGGCCTGAAGTTGTCGAAGACGGGCGGCAGCCGCAAGGTGCCCTTCGCCTCGATGGCTTCGTCGGACCTGATCCGCCTGGCGTTCCTGGAGCTGGACAACGACTCCGTGGACGACCACCGGGCGGCGGCGATCTACCTCGTCGTGCACACCCGGTTCGCCGCGGTGGAGGAGGAGATCGAGGCCGCCCGCATCCTCGGCGCGGACATCGAGCCGATCGCCGCGACGAAGGACCTCTTCTCCGGTTTCCTCACGGACCACGCCGACCGGTTCATCCGGCAGGCGAAGCTCCGGTTCACCCAGGAGCGGTGGAAGGAGGCGTACGAGCTGCTGGAGCAGGCGGTCGGCCGCGCGCCGTGGTACCCGCGGCCGCACCTCTTCCGCGGCCAGGTGCTCGTGATGCTCGGCCGTCCGGAGGATGCCGTCGAGGCGCTCGAGCTCGCCGCCGGGCTCGGGGAGAAGGACCCGGAGCTCCACTACTGGCTCGGCGAGGCGTGGCTGGCGCAGGAGAAGCTGCAGAAGGCGCTCGCCGAGTTCACGAAGTACGCCGACCGCGCGGACAACGGCGACAAGCTGGAGAAGGTCCGGGATCGCATCAACGATCTCCGCTCGAAGGCTCTCGGGGAGCGGATCGCGAACCTGAAGGCGGAGGCGAAGAAGGCCCAGCGCAAGAGGGACTGGGCGCGGGTGGCCGAGATCTACCGCGAGGTGCTCGAGCTCGACCCCGACGACCACGCGTCGCTCTATCTCCTCGGCAAGGCGGAGCTGGAGAAGAAGGACATCCTCGCGGCCTACGACGCGCTGCGGCAGTTCCTCGACACGAAGCCGTCCGGCCGGTCGGGGAGCGACGCGAAGAAGCTCGTGAAGCACCTGGAGAAGACCTACCGGGAGGCGAAGGACACCACGGCGCGGTTGACGGACGCGAACCAGCAGCTCACGGCCGGGCGGTACGACGGCGCGCTGACGCTGTGCGAGATGGCGATCGAGGAGGCGCCGCTCAACGAGGACGCCTACTACACCAAGGCGATGGTCCACTACCGTCTCGGGGAGCGGAACAAGGACTCCGAGGAGTTCGCGAAGTGTCTCGAGGAGCTCGAGAACGTCCTCATCCTCAACCCGACGCAGCCGCTGGTGCACGAGCTCCGCGCGATCGTCTACTACTACCTGGAGAAGCCGGACGAAGCGCTGGCCAGCGCGGAGTCGGCGATCCGTGAAGTGCCGGAGCGCTGGCAGAGCTACAACATCGCCGGCCTGGTCCACAAGGAGAAGGGTCGCCACGAGAAGGCGATCCAGGTCCTGACGCTGGGCATCCGGAAGGCCCCGAACGAGGCGGTCCTCTATCAGAACCGCGCGCTGGCCTGGGAGAGCATGGGCCGGATCGAGAAGGCGCTGGCGGACGTGGAGGCGGGCCTGAAGAAGCGGATCTCGAACAACCGCATGCAGCAGCTGACGGCGATCAAGGACCGGTTGCTGGCGGCGAAGGAAGCTCAGAAATGAGGTGGCTCGCAAAGGCCCGGCGCGGGGCGTAGGATCTGCAGGGGAGCTCGAGTCCGCGCGCATGACATGGGGAGCCGCCGATGATCGCGTTCATCATCTTTGGGTGGAAAGGGGTCACCTACACGAAGACGCGGGGGCGCTTCCACTGTCCCCAATGCGCGGAGGAGCGTGACTTCGAGCACAAGCGCGTGCGCAACTTCTTCACGCTCTACTTCATCCCCCTCATCCCCCTCGGACTGGCGGGGGAGTACATCCACTGCACCGCCTGCGGAGGCGACTTCGAAATCACGGTTCTCAACTGGAGTCCGGAGGCCGAGGAGCAGGAGGCGAACCTGGCCATCGCGAGCACTCTTCTCGGCGCGCTCGCGTGCATGGTCGAGGTCGACCCGGCCCACGCGAGGGAGCGGGCCCGGGCGGCCCGGGAGACGTGGGAGTCGGCCATGGGGACCGGGCTCCCCGCGGAGGCGTTCGAGAGTGCGATCGCGGAAGTCCGGTCGGGGTCGTTCCAGCTGGAGCCGCAGGTGGCGGAGGTCTCCGGGGCGCTGACCGACGAGGGCCGGGAGATGTTCCTCCGCTCTCTCCTCGCCGTTGCCGCGAGCGCCGGGGAGGTCGGCGACCGGGAGTTCGCGATCGTGACGCGGTCCGCGGAGGCGATGGGAGTGACCCCGACGCACCTGAAGGGCATCCTGTCTGAGTGATGTCCGTGCAGGTCCGGATCACAGGGGGAGGGAGAGGCTACCGGTACACGTCCCGCCGGTGGCCGACCTTGACGACGCACACGACCCTCTCGTCGTCGTCGACCGCGTACACGATCCGGTACGAGCCCTGGCGGACGCGATACGCTTCGCGTCCGGACAGTTTCACGCATCCGCCCGGCCGGGGATCCGCCGCGAGGCCCTGGATCCGCGACACGACCCGCCGCCGGTCCTCCCGCCGCGGGATTTTCGTGATCTCCTTCACCGCGGAGGGTTTGATCCGCAGTTCAAATCCGGCCATTCCGTCGCATCTCCTTCACGACGTCGGCAAAGGAGAGGTCCGGCTCGCCGGCGCGCTCCTCCAGGGCCTGGAGATCGACGGCGTCCTCGGCGAGTTCACGCTTCACCGCCTCCGCGACGATGTCCGACACGGATCGATCCGAGCCGGCGGCCTTGAGCTTCAGGGCCCGGTGCAGGTCGGCATCCAGGTAGATGGTGGCTCTGCGTCGCTCCATATCATCACCATAACGTTATAGTGCTATAGCGTCAAGATGGCGGGATGGACGCAAGCCGGTTCGACCCGCGCCGGCGCACCCGCGGTAATCGAGGGTTTGGGATGAAAGAACCTGTCTCGGTACCATCCCCCGGTGATTTCGACCCTTGAACCTTCCGTCCGCGGCGTCCTCTTCGACTACGGCAATACCCTCATCCCGTTCGGGAAGCGGGAGATGGACGCCGAAGGCGCCGTCCTCATCGACCACCTGGCCGACTCGCTGCCCGGCGTCGACCGCGCCGACGTCGCGAATGCCTTCCGCGACGTCCGCCTCGCGAAGTTCCGCTTCCGGCGTGAAACCCTCCGCGAGACCGACCCGCGCGACGTCCTGCGCGAGACCGCCGCCGCTCTCGGCGGGGAGCTCACCGACCAGCAGGTCGAGCAGGGCATGGCCGCGCACCGCGACGTGTTCGTCGAGTGCGCCGTCGCCGCGCCCGTCGTCCACGACGTGCTCACCACGCTGAAG
>JBDLIY010000070.1:0-12795 GCA_039714635.1 Planctomycetota bacterium | reverse complement strand
GAGCTCATCCCCCTCGACCTCCTCCACCACGGCCTGCCCCATTCCGCAGGCCAGGCACAGCCGGTTCGCGGCCCCGACGATCGCGACCAGCTCGCGGTGGGTCCCGCGCAGGGAACCCAGGCTCTCCGGTGGCTCGTGGTGCAGCTGGATGACGTCCTTCAGGACCCGGGGCAGGTTCCACTGGTCGGCGATGAGGGCGCCGACCTGGGTGTGATCCATCCCGAGTCGCGCCCGCTCGCGGTCGACGGCCGGCTCGTCACCGGAATCGAGCAGCACTTCCCGGTAGACGTCCGGCGCGTAGAGGTCGAGCACGATCTTCCCGAAGTCGTGCAGGAGGCCCGCGATGTACGCCTCCTCCGGCAGGTCGTAGCCCGTCTCGACGGCGATGGCCCGCGCGGCGGTTCCGACGGCGAAGCTGTGCATCCACAGCCGGACCTTGTCCAGCTCGGAGAGCTCCTCCACGTCCGCCGGGAAGGGAGCGATTCCGGCCACGAGATCGCGCAGGGCGGGGCGGCCGAGCATGGCGATGGCGTGGGACAGCGTGGAGATCTTCTCGCGCAGCCCGTAGAAGGGGCTGTTGATGACCTTCAGGACCTTCCCGGTCAGGGCCGGGTCGGACTGTACGAGGTCGACGATCTCGTCGGTCCGGGCGTCGTCGGTCGCGATCGCTTCCCGCAGGCGCTCCAGGGTCAGCGGAAGGGTCGGAATCGAGTCGATCCTCTTGGCGATGAGTGGGAATAGATTCTTCGCCATGCCGGCCTGCCCGCCCCTTTCTGAAACCGTCGCGGATCAGTCCCTCATCGGGTGGGCGGGCTCCCGAACTGTTGCGAATCCATAAACCGGGGCGAGGGGTCCGATTCAGGCGCCGCCGCGGGACAGGATCTCGATGATCCGCTCCTCCCGCGCCGCGAGAGTCCGGCTGGCGCTCGCCACGCCCAGCCAGAGGACGAAACCCGCCCAGAGAAGGGCTCCGAAGCTCCAGATCCCCGGCCCCAGCGCGCGGCAGAGGATCCCCACGGGGACCATCAGGAGCGCCAGGACCAGCAGGGCGAGCAGGCGGGAAAGCCCGTGCAGGCAACCCTCGTTGGACTGCCCCTGGGAGAGCGCCCGACGGCCCCGGGCGCCGATCCGGAACGGCGCGTGGACCGAGAGCACGCAGCCGAGACCGAGGAGGATGAGGAGACCGGATACGGACTCGATCCCGAGGACGAGAATGCCGAGTGGGTCCGGGAGCCGCGTGAAGACGCCCATCAGCGTCAGCACGATCGCGAGGAGGAGGAAGTTCAGCGGTCCCCACAGGACGAGGTTGGCGAGGACCTTCCCGCCGAGGATCCGCCGGCGGGGCACCGGCGTCGAGAGCAGCTGGACGATCCCCGGCCCCTCCAGGCCCAGCAGGTTCAGAGCGAGGATCGACTCCACGAAGAGGAAGGCGTAGATCGCCCAGGAGAGGGCGCTCGGGGACGAGGCCGTCGCGAAGCCGATCGGCACGAGGATGAAGACGAACTGCTGGATGAAGAGCGCCTTCACCACCGGCTCCCGGCCGACGGTCCGGAGTTCCTTTCGCGCGATGGCCCGGACCGTGCCCGGCAGGCGACGGAGGAGACGCGGCGCCCGCCACCGTGACCGCGCAGCTCCGTTCGCGCGGACCGGCGGACCCGCCGCCAGGTCGCCGTGGAACGCGCGCTCCTGGAGGACCGCGGCCAGCACGAGGACGAGCAGCGTCAGCGGGACGAAGGCGACGAGGAAGACGATCACGTGGCCCAGGCCGGCCCCGGGGGCGATCAGGCCCGCCAGCCAGTCCGTGGGCAGCGGCGCGAGCCAGTCCGAGAAGCCGCGGTCGAGAAACGCCTCCATCGACGCCTGGGGGTCCCCCGACTCGCCGAAGAGACGGAACGACAGGTAGATCCCGCCCGAGAAGAGGGCGGCCACGATCGGCACGAGGTCACGGAACTTCCGCGACCGGAGGAGGTTCAGGAGCAACAGCTGCAGCAGCTGGGCGAAGGCCACGCAGTGGAAGAGGAAGAGCACGATCCCGCCGACGCGCAGGAGCCGGACCGCGGGCCCGCCCGGGAGGCCGACGGCCAGGCCGAGCAGCGTCGGCAGGAAGAACAGCGCCGTGCCGCCGAAGAGCATCCCGATCGTCTGGGCCACGAACACGGTCCGGTGGGAAACCGGGTAGATGAAGAGCTTCGTGATGTCGTAGAACTCGTTCCCCGCGAAGCCCAGCACCGGCATCGTGACGAGCATCATCCACACGACGAAGAGCACGAGGTGCGTCCACTCGGCCGCCCGCTCGAGCGACTCCGTGGCGGACAGCCCCCGCGTGATCTCGAGCGTGATCAGGCCCAGCGTGCCGGAGAGGGCGGTGAGGACGACCAGGCCGAGAACGGTGGCGATGACCTGCCCCCCGGACCGGCGGGACCGGAACATGGTCCTCAGCCGGAGCCAGACCAGCAGCCGCAGCTGGACCGCGCGGAAGGTCACCGGGCGGGAGGTCACAGGAACGAGAGCTCCCCGCGGTCCTCGTCCGCGCCGACGAGATGGACGAAGATCTCCTCCAGGGACGCGTCCGGGTCGTGGCCGGTCTGCTCCCGGAGCTCGTCGAGGTCCCCCACCGCGAGGAGCCGCCCCCGGTCGATCACCGCGATGCGCGTGCAGAGGCGCTCCACCACCTCCATCACGTGCGAGGAGAAGAAGATGGTCACGCCCTCCTCCACGACGCGCTTGAGGACGTTGCGGATCGCCCGGCTGGTGACGGCGTCGATGCCGTTGAACGGCTCGTCGAGGAAGAGCACCTTCGGGCCGTGGATCAGCGCGGCGGCCAGCACCGTCTTCTTCTTCATGCCCATCGAGTAGTCCACGACGAGCTTGCGGCGATCGGTGTCCGAGATCTCCATGAAGTCGAGAAGTTCACCCGCGCGCTCCGCCGCCGTGGCCCGGGGGAGGCCGTACATCCGCCCCGTGAAGACGAGCAACTCCTCCCCGGTGAGGCGCTCGTAGGTGTTGACGTCCTCCGGCAGGAGACCGATCCGGGCCTTGACCTCGAGCGGCTCCCGGACGACGTCGTGGCCGAGGACCCGCACGCGGCCCTCCGTCGGCCGGAGCAGCCCGCAGAGGATCTTGATCGTCGTGGACTTGCCGGCGCCGTTGGGCCCGAGGAAGCCGAAGAACTCGCCGCGGCGGACCTCGAGGTCCAGTCCGTCGACGGCGACCTTGCCCCCCTCGAACACCCGCGTCAGCCCTTCGATCGCGACGGCGATGTCGTTCACGCGTCCTGCCTCCCGGCGAGATGGGCCAGGGCGATGGCGCCCGCCATGGCGACGTTCAGCGACTCGGCCCGCCCCGGGCACGGCACCGTGACCGCCCGGTCCGCGGCGGCGCGGACCGCCGGCGTGACGCCGTGCGCCTCGCTGCCGAGGACCAGTACGACGCGGGAGACGTCGATCTTCGCCGCGGTGAGGTCCTCCCCGTCGAGCGTCGCGGCGAGGACGACGGCGCCGGCCTCCCGCATTCCGGTCAGGCGGGCCGCGAGGTCGTCCACGGCGAGGATCGGGAGGTGGAAGCTCGATCCCATCGCGGAGCGGAGGGTCTTCGGGTGCCACGGGTCGGCACACCCGGGGCCGAACAGGACGGCGCGGGCCGCGAAGGCGTCGGCGGCCCGGATGAGCGTGCCCGCGTTCCCGGGATCGGAGACCGCGTCGAGGGCGAGGAAGAGCCCCGGCTCCGCCAGGACGGCTTCGTCGGAGGCGCTCGTCCGGATCACGCCCACCACGCCCTGGGGCGTCTTCGTGCCGGCGATCCGGGCCAGTTCCCGGGCGGGGACGTCTTCCGCGGCGAGCCCGGCGGCCTCCGCGGCCGCCGCCAGGCCGGCCCCCTCCTCCGACGACCGGAACTCCTCCGTGACGAGCACCGCGACGAGGGCCGCGCCGGACGCGATCGCCTCCGCCACGAGACGCCGGCCCTCGACGAGGGAGAGCCCCTCCTCGCGGCGTACCTTGCCACGATGCAGGGATCGGTAGAGGGCGAGACGCGCACGGGTGACCATCGGTCCGATGATATCGGGGTGTGTGGATAGTGCACCCACCTTCCCCGGTGCGTGAGCGGAGGGAGGGCACGACCACGCCGGCGCCGGCCTCTCCGGCGGGCCGCTCCGGCCCACGGGCTGCAGCGCGGGCTGACCCCGGTTCGGGGAACTTCGGGGTGTGTGGATAGTGCACCCACCTTCCCCGGCTGGCTACAATCCTCCCGATGTCACGGATCCCTCCCGATCTCAGCAAGGAGACCACCGAGCGCGTCCTCGACGTGATGGGCGACGAAGCGGGAATGCGTCTCGACAGGTACCTCCGGAAGCACTTCCCCTGGCGGTCCCGCGAGCACCTGAAGGAGCGGATCCGCACCGGCCTCGTCACGGTCAACGGGAAGACGACGAAGGTATCCCAGGCGGTGCGGGCGGGCGACGAGGTCCGGATCCACCTCGTCCGCCACGGCGAACCGTGCGACCCGTCGACGATCCCCCTGCCGATCCTCTACGAGGACGACCTCGTCCTGGTCATCGACAAGCCGGCCGGCTACGTCGTCCACCCCGTCGGCCGCCACCAGCACGACACGATCATCAACGCGCTCCACCTCCGCTATCGGAACACCGAGGACCCGGCGAAGGACATCGTGCCGAAGCTGGCGCACCGCCTCGACCAGTGGACGTCCGGCGCGCTCCTCATCGCGAAACGCGACGACGTGCGCTCCGAACTCGGCCGCCAGTTCGCCCACCGGGAGGTGCACAAGGAGTACCTGGCGATCACGGTCGGGACGCCGGATCCGGAGAACGGGGAAGTCGAGGCGCCGATCGGGAAGAACCCGGACCAGGAGAACGACCTGCCGATGCGGGTCCGCGACGACGGGGAGCCGTCCCTCACGCTCTACGAGACGTTGCGGGTCCTCGGGCGGCACGCGTTCGTGCGCTGCCGGCCGATGTCCGGGCGGACGCACCAGATCCGCGTGCACATGGCGTACGTGGGCGCGCCGCTCGTGGCCGACATGATGTACGGGGACGGCGAACCGCTCGTGGTCGACGGCGAGACGCTGCTCGAGAACTACCCGCTGCACTCCGCGGCGCTCGACTTCTGCCACCCGGGAACCGGGGAGCGCC
Organism: Planctomycetota bacterium; assembly: GCA_039714635.1. GTDB lineage: Bacteria > Planctomycetota > JAJSAM01 > JAJSAM01 > JAJSAM01 > JBDLIY01. The sequence continues at coordinate 7,649 of JBDLIY010000070.1, read as the reverse complement.
TGCGCGTCGAGGCGCCGCTGCCGGAAGACATGAAGACGGCGATCGAAGCCCTGGCGTGACCAGGACCTGCGGCCGGATCTACTGGTAGTCCGCCTTGTTCTCCTCCCACCACTCCTGCCAGTTCGCCACCGCCGCCTTCTTCTGCGCTTCCGTGTGGTTCCCGGTGACGAGGTAGTCCTCCAGGTCGTCCTCGCCGAAGCCGGCGATCGCGCCCAGCGCGCGGCTGACCGCCTCCAGGACCTGGATGTCGTCCTCCTCCTCGAGGTCGAGCGTGTCGATCAGGGCCTGCGCCGCCTTCTTCGCCTTCATGCCGCCGAGCGCCTTCGCGGCCTCCGTCCGGACGAGCGCGTTCGTGTCCCGGAGCGTCTCGATCAGCTGCGGGATCGCCCGCCTCGCCTTGAGGGCGGCCAGCGCGGCGACACACTCGCGGCGGACCGACTCGTTGAACTCCTCCTCGAGCACCTTGATCAGCGGCGGGATGGCGCGATCGCTCCCCGTGCGGCCGAGAAGCTGGCAGGCGCTGACGCGGACGCTGTAGTGCTCGTCCTCGTTCTCGATGATCGCGAGGAGGTCCGTCACGGCGTTCTTGCCATCCAGCGCGAAGAGGCTCAGCAGGGCCTCCTTGCGGACGAGGGCGTCCTTCTCCTTCGCGAGGAGGGTGCGCAGGTTCGCCGCCATCGGCCGGACCTCCATCTTCCCCAACGCCGTCGCGGCGGTCGACCGGACGTCCGCGTCCTCGGACTCGAGGAACTGCGCGACCAGGCGCGCGCGCTGGTCCCGGTCCCCGGTGCCGGAGTGGATCTTGTCGATCGCCTCGAGCTGCACCTCCGGGTCGTCGGAGGAGAGCGCCCCTCTCGCCACGGTCTCCAGGGCCTTCATCGGGTCGACCGGCTCCGGCTTCGGCGCGGTCTCCGCCGGCTGCTTCGCCGGGCCTTCGTACTCCTTGAGGGCTTCCATCCCGTCATCCCCGCCGCCCTTCGGCGCCTGCCCGGTCTGGTCGGCCGGTATCGGGTCGTCGCCGCCACAGGCCGCCACGAGGAACACGAGGAGCGTCAACAGGCCGGTGCGCCGCATCATCCACCTCCGCTTCGGGGACAGGAAGGACGCATGCTAGCGGCCCGGGGCCGCGGGGGTCAATCCGCGAATTGCCGGACGTCGGCGGGCTCTCCGACCTCGCCGAGGGCCTGGCGGATCGCCCCGCGGACCTCGTCCAGCTTGAACGGCTTGCGGAGGACGATGCGGCCGACCTCGCGGAAGAACCGCTCCTGGTCGAGCGTGAGCACGGCGCCGGTGAAGAACACGACGCGCTCCCCCATGGCCCCGTGACGCCGGACGATCTCGTCGTAGAACTGCCGCCCGGAGAGGCCCGGCATCATGAGGTCGGTCAGGACGAGTTCGAAGGCGTCCCGGTCGAGGAGGCGGAGGGCCTCCCGGCCATTCGCGGCGACGGTGACGTCGTGCCCGTCGAGCTTCAGAACGCGGAGGAGGAGGCCCCGGACCTTCGGGTCGTCGTCGACCACGAGGATCCGGCTGCCACGCACGGGGGCCGGCAGCGAGATCGGCAGCGACGAGGGGACGATCTCCGCGGGAGTCCCCACGGGAAGGGTGAGGACGAACCGGCCGCCGTCGCCCTCCTCCGCCCCGATGCTCCCGCCGAGTTCCACCAGGATCCCGCGGCAGATCGAGAGGCCGAGCCCGGTTCCCTGGCCGCTCTCTTTCGTCGTGAAGAACGGTTCGAAGATCCGCTCGCGGATGCCCTCCGCAACGCCGGGCCCCGTGTCGGCCACCTCGACCGTCACGCGCTCGTGCTCGGCCTCGTAGCGGCTCGTGAAGCGGATCACGCCGGCCCCGCCTCCGTCGACGATCGCGTGGCGGGCGTTGTTCAGGAGGTTCAGGATCACCTGCTGGAGGCGGGACGGCTCCGCCGTGCACGAGGGGAGTTTCGGCGCGAGGTCGGTCTCCACGGTGATCCCGTCGATGTTGAGCTGGTACCGGCGCAGCGCGATCGTCTTCACGATCAGCTCGTTGAGGTCGACCGGGCCGCAGTGGCCCTGGTTCTTCCGGCTGAAGTCGAGCAGGTTCCGGATGATCTGCTTGCAGCGGTCGGCCTCGGTCCGGATCGTCTCCAGGAACTCGCCCGTCTCCGGGTCGCGGTTCACCTTCGTGAGGAGCTGGCTGTACCCGACGACCGCGGTCAACGGGTTGTTGAGCTCGTGGCTGACCTCGGAGATGAGCTGGCCGATCGCCGACATCTTCTCCGCCTGGACGAGCTGCTCCTGCATCTGGCGCATCTGGTTGTAGGACTTGGCGAGAAGGGAGTGGGCGCCCTCGATCTCCCCGACCATCCTCAGGTGGGCGATCGTGCTCGCGGCGTAGTCGGCGAAGATCTGAAGGAGCTTCAGGTGCCGCTCCCTCAGCCGCGGCGCGGTGTCCCCGGCGTGGCGCTCCACGGTGATCGCGCCGAGGGGTTCGCCGTCCTTGAGCAGCGGCACGCACAGGACGGAGTCGAGCCGGTCAGCGATCTCCGGATCGACGAGGAACGACTCCAGGTCCCGCCGGGACGTCACGAGCAGCGGCCGCCGCCGTTCGGCGACCCAGCCCGCGATACCTTCTCCCATGCGAACGCGCGCGCCCTCGCCGGAGATCATGGACTCCCCGGCCACGGCGCGCACCTCCAGCTCGCCCCCCTCCCGCGTCAGGACGCTCGACGCGTCGGCGTCCAGGCACTCGCATGCGGAGTGCACGATGAACCGGAGAGCCCGGTCCTCGTCGCGGAACGAGCCGATGCGGGAGGAGACTTCGAAGATCGAGGAGAGCTCGTGAAGTTCGCTCTGGACGGAGTCGGCGTCGCCTCCGGACGGGACGTCCGCCCCGTCTCCGCCAATCTGTCGGTGACTGCTTGCCATTCTTACCCCGTGCGTTGGGGGTATCGGGTCCGGGGCGGGGCGGAGTTTAGAAAATTGGACATCCGCGGCACCGGTCAGGAACCCGAATCGTGGACCGCCGCGGCGAGGGCCAGGAAGACCGCCACGGGAAGCCACGTCGCCACTTCGGGCACGATCTGCGCCCGGCCGCCGAGGTCCCGGAAGACGGTGTCCATCGCGAACCAGATCGCGCAGAACGCCAGCGCGATGCCGACGCCCACGAACAGACTGCGCTCGCGGAACCGCAGCACGACGGGCAGACCCACCAGCAGGAGCAGGAGCGCCGAGAGCGGATTCGTCAGGAGCGTGTGGAAGGCGACGGTCCGTCGCGGGACGTCGGGGTGGCGGCGCGCGATGCGCGCGGCTTCGGTGAGGGAGAGCATCCGCTCGGCCTCGCGCGACTCCTTCGCGACCTCCAGGTCGAGGCGTGGCGGACGGAGATCCGTCGGCAGCGGCTCGTTCTCCGGCAGGACCTTCGGGTTCCGGTGTCCCACCGGCTTCAGGACGGCTCCCTTCGGGAACCACCCCGCCCCGTCGTCCCGCCAGACGGCGGTCTCCACGCTGAGAGAGCCCGCCACCTGCCCCTCGCCCGGGTGGCGGAAGCGGATCACGTTCACTCCCTCCATGCGGCGGCGGTGCGGGTAGTAGCGCTCGATGCTCCAGATGTTCCCGTAGCCGTCCCCGATGGCGCCGAGGCCGTCGACGAGGCCGTCCACGTTGCCCTTGATCAGCTTCTCCGAGTAGCTCCAGGCGTGGGCCAGGCGGGGCACGGCCCACTCCTGGAGCGCCAGCATCCCGAGCACCATGACGCCCACGAACACGTGGACGGGCAGCGTGATCCGGGACAGGCTGCGCCCCGCCGCGATCATGGGCGTGATCTCGTTCCCCCGCATCAGGCGGATGAAGGCGATCGTGGCGGCGATGATGCAGATGAACGGCGAGATGCGGAGGAAGAGGAAGGGCAGGCTTACGAGGTAGTTGTGCGCCAGAACGCCGATCACCGACCAGCCGTTCGCGGCCAGCACTTCCCGGGCTTCGAGAAGGGAGTCGATCTTCGAGAAGATGTTCAGCACCACGAAGATGCCCATCACGAAGAGGAAGACGAGACCGAAGGTCCCGAGGAACACGCGGAGGACGTAGCGGTCGAGGGTCTTCACTGGCGCACGACCCGGATCGTCAGGACCAGCCCGATGAGCCCCACCACGGTTCCGGGGATCGCCATGGCCCACTCCGGAGGAAGGACCCGGCTCATTGCCAGGTTCTTCCCCACCTCGTGAAGCGGGAAGTAGAGGACGAACGCGATCAGGAGGGCCACGATCCCCGCGCCCACGAACGACGCTCGTCGACCGAGCATCCCCACCGGCGCCCCGATCAGGACGAAGAGGAAGCTGGCGAGCGCGAGGGCCACGCGGGTGGAGTACTCCGTCCGGTACTGCAGGAGGTACTTCGTCTTCTCCGGGCGGCCGAGCCGGGGATCGCGAATCGTGTGGAAGCGGAGGTCGGCGCTGGTGAGGGTCTCCTTCCGGGTCGCCTTCCGGCTGCCCTCGAACAGGTCCTCCACCGGGAAGGACTGCTCCGAGTACTTCTGCCGAAGGACGAAGTTGTCCCGCTCGAAGGCGACGTCCCGGAACTCGAAGTGGAGGTTCAGAAGGTCCCCCGCGTCATCCACCTCCCGCCGCACGCGGATCCGATCCGCCTCCCCCTTCACGAGACCGGAGTCCGTCTCCAGCGTGAAGCGGGGGCGGACCATCCAGCCCTGGTTGTCGACGCCGGTCCACCGCATCTTCACCTTCTCCGACTCGAACTCGACGCGGCTGCTGGCCTCCAGGCTGTCGAGGAACCGGCGCAGGTCGTCCTTCGTGATCGAGCGGGCGCGCGCCAGGCCCGCCGGGGTCAGCCAGGAGTTGAGGACGAGGACGACGATCGACACGGCCAGGCCGAGGGAGAACGCCGGCATCAGGATCCGGAGCGGGTGGACGCCCCCCATGCGGATCGCGGTGATCTCGTTGTCCGCGGAGAGCCGGCCGAACGTGAACAGGGACGCGATCAGGATGCCGAGCGGCATCGCGAACGTCAGCGCATAGGGCAGCACGAACGGCAGGCGCTCGAGGATCTGCAGAAGGTTGAGATCGTCGTAGCGGCCGAGCGACTGCACCATCCCGACCAGGAACACCAGCCCCGTCACCACGAGCACGAGGAGGACGAAGTTCTTGAGCAGGATCCCGAAGATGTAGCGTTCGAGGGTCAAGGTTCGGCCATCATCATCGACGGGTCGGGCCCGGTCCAGATCGGAAAAACGATCTCCCATCCTCGTGCCGTCCCGATTAGGCTTTCCGCGTGCCCCGCCTGCTTAGCTACCTCCGTCCGTATCGTCTCCGGGTGGCCATCGCCATCGCGCTGTCCTTCGGCGTGGGCGCGCTGACGTTTCTCTCCTTCGGGGCGCTGATCCCGACGCTGAACACGCTGTTCGGGACGTCGGGCCTCGAGGGCGTCCGCGAGGACACGGCGCGCGCCCTCGGCTACGTGAGCCCGGACCTCGGGACCTGGTTCACGGACACGTTCTTCACGTCGAAGCCGGCGACCTTCTTTACGCTCGTCGTCGCGGTGATCCTGATGACGTTCGTTCGCGGCACACTCCGGTACCTGAACGTCACGCTGGTGGGCACCGTCGCGATCGCCGCGGCCCGCGACCTCACGAACGAACTCTTCGCGCACCTCGTCCGCCAGCCCGTGCTCTTCGTGGAGCGGGAGGGCGTGGGCACCGTCGCCTCGCGCTTCACCGCGGACGCGGACGAGGTGGTGCGGGGCCTGAAGACCTTCACCGGCACGGTGTTCCGGGAGCCGATCCAGTTCGCGTTCCTCCTCGTCTTCGCCCTCTCGATCTCGCCCCTCCTGACGGCCGTCTCCTTCGTGATCTTCCCGCTGATCGCCCTCCTGATCCGGCAGGTCGGCCGGGTCGCGAAGCGCAACGCGAAGCGGGTGCTCGCCCACCGGAGCACCCTTCTCTCGATCCTGCAGGAGTCGTTCTTCGGCATCCGGGTCGTCCAGACGTTCTCGGCGGAGGACCGTACGGCCGACCGGTTCCGGGGCGAGAACGCCCGTCTCTTCGATCGGAACCGGCGCCTCGTCCGGGTCGAAGCCGCCACCTCCCCCGCCATGGAGATCCTGGCCACGCTGGGCATCAGCGGCGCCGTCCTCGCGGGCGGGATGATGGTCTTCGACGCGAAACTCGACGCCGGCCAGTTCCTCGCCTTCTACCTCGCGGTCGGCGCGCTCTACGAGCCGATCCGGAAGGTCGGCTCCGCGGTGCCCCGCCTGCAGGGCGGCTTTGCGGGGGCGGCGCGGATCTTCGCGTACCTCGACCGCGCGGCCGAGGTCCGCGACGCGCCGGGCGCGACCGGGCTGGCGCCCCTGTCGGAGGAGATCCGCTTCGAGGGCGTGTCGGTGACCTACGGCGGCCGGGCGGACGCCCTGACGGATCTCGACGTAACGATCCCCGCCGGTGAGCAGGTCGCGCTCGTGGGCACGTCCGGCGCGGGGAAGTCGACCTTCGTCGGCCTGCTGCCCCGCCTGTTCGACCCCGAAGAGGGCGTCGTCTCCTTCGACGGCACGGATCTCCGGGAGGCGACGCTCGCCTCGATCCGGCGCCAGACGGCGATCGTGCCCCAGGAGACGGTGCTGATGAACGACACCGTCCGCGCAAACATCGCCTTCGCCCGGCCGGACGCGACCGCGGACGAGATCCACGAGGCGGCCCGGGCGGCGCGCGTCACGGAGTTCGTGGACCGTCTCGAGCATGGCCTCGACACCGTGGTCGGCGAGCGCGGCGCGGCGCTGTCCGGCGGCCAGCGGCAGCGGGTCGCCATCGCCCGGGCGCTCCTCACGAACCCGAGCATCCTCATCCTCGACGAGGCCGTTTCGAACGTCGACGAGGAGAGCGCGAACCTGATCCGGGAAGCGCTCGAGGAGACGCGGGACGGCCGGACGACCTTCGTGATCACGCACCGGCTGGAGACGATCTCGAGGTCCGATCGCATCGTCGTTCTCGACCGCGGTCGCCTGGCCGCCGTCGGCACGCACGGGGACCTGATGGAGAGTTCCGCCGCGTACCGGCGCCTCGTGGGCGGCGGAGACCGGGGATGAAGCTCAAGGTCGCGATCCTGACGGGGCCGCTCGAGGTCAACGACGCGAGCCTGCTCGCCCTCGACCTCGCCCCGGCGCTGGCCGCCCGGGGACACGAGGTCACGATCTACGGCGGGCCCGGCCCCATGGAGTCCCGCATCGCTGCGCGCGGCGTGCCCATCGTGCGCGCCCCGGATCCCTTCGGGATCCTCCTGCCGAAACGGCGCGAATGGCTGCGGGAGATCGGCGGCGCCGACCTCATCCACGCCGTCGACCCCCGGCAGGCGCGCCGCGGCGGGCGGCTGGCGTTCCTCACCGGCCGCCCCTGGGTCCTCTCCGTCACGTCCGTCGTGCCGTCCGCCATCCTCGACGCGATCCACCACCCCGCCGCGGTGCTCGTCTCCTGCCGCTCGGCGCGGGACGAGTTCCTGCTCTCGCGCCCCGCCGCGCGGAACCGGGTGCACGTGGTCCCGCCCGGCGTCGACGCGGAGCGGTTCGCGTCGTGCGGCTCTCCCCTGGCCGGAGAGGTTCCCATCGTCGGAACGGTGACGGCGTTCGACGCGCACTCCGGCGTCCCGGACCTGCTCCGCGCGGCGACCGGGA
>JBDLIY010000069.1:0-12900 GCA_039714635.1 Planctomycetota bacterium | reverse complement strand
GCCTTTCTCGAGAGCAAGGCTCAGCGCGAGCGCGAGCGCGGCGATGGCGCCGGTGGCGAACATGGCGCACGCCGCGTCGCTGCCGGGCCGGTCGCCGCGTTTGGATGAGGCTTCGGTGGCAAGGGCGAAGGCGCCGGCGAGAACCATGCGACGTCGGGGGCGCCAGCCGGCGGCGAGGAGGGAGGCGCGCTCGCCGGCCAGCTCGCGGAGCCGGCGCGCCCTCCGCCGCTCGAAGTGGACGAGAGCGGCGACGGTCGCGGGGACGAGGAGCAGCCACGGCCACGCGCCGCCCGCAAGGAAGGTCGCTGTCGCGCTCACGGCAGCACCGCCAGCGGGCCGTACGCGAGCAGCCGCCCGATCAGCAGGAGAATGAGGGCCAGGACGAGGAACGGGACGAACCGCTCCTCCGTCTCGAACCGCGGCTCGGAGAAGACCACCTTCGTCAGCGCGTCGATCTCGGCGTAGACGGCGGCCATGCTCCCGGCGTCGCGCGCCCGGAAGAACCTCCCGCCGGTGCGGCGCGTGACGGCCTCGATCTGCCTCGTGTCGAGCGGGACGAGCCTCCCGTCGCGATCGGTTGTGCCCTTCCCGGCCGAGATCGCGTGGACGCGGATGCCCAGCCGCTCGGCCAGCTGCGCGGCGTGGAGGGGGGCGATCTCCTCCTGCGTATCCGTGGTGGAGACGTTTTCCTCCCCGTCCGTGAGGAGGATCACGACTTTCGACTTCGACTCTCCCGCCGCCAGGACCTGCACCGCGCGCGTGAGCGCCGTGCCGATCCCGGTGGCGTCCTCCGGGCCGTCGTTTTCGACGAGCTCGACCCCGGAGACGATTTGCCCGAGCGCGACCCGATCGGCGGTGAGGGGACTGCGGAGGTCCGGGTAGCGGGCGAAGGTCACGAGGCCGACCCGGTCGTTTCCGCGGCCGATGACGAAGTGCGCCGCCTCCTCCTTCGCCACGTCGAGCCGCGTCCGTTCCGGGTCCATGTCATGGGCGGCCATCGACGACGACGTGTCGAGACAGAGCATCACGTCGATGCCCTCCGACGTGAGCGGGGCCGGGACCAGGCGCACCGGGCGCGCGAGGGCGACGACCGCCACCAGCAGACCGAGTACGGACAAGGCGGTCGGCAGGAACTTGAGCCGCGTGCGCCAGGTGGCGGGCATGCCCTCGAGAAGCCCCGCCGCCCCGAGCCGCACGACGGCGGCGCCCCGGCGGTACCGGAGCCACAGCGCGATCGGCACGAGAAACCCCGCGGCGAGCATCGCGGGGGACGCGAGGAAGACATTCACGGGGCCGCCTCACCGCGGACGAACGCCTCCGCCTTGTCGAGGAGATCCGACCTCTCCGCCCCGTCCGGCCGCCGGCGCCCGAACTTCACCTCGTCACAGCGGCCGAGGTACGCCCCGAGGAAACCGCGCGACGCGTCCGCGACGCCCTCGAGCCGCAGGCACTCCACCGTCGTCATCACGTCCGTGCGCACGTCGTGGCGCGCGCCGACGTACTCGCGGACGACGCCGTAGGCCTCGAGGAACCAGCGCTGCGTCTCGTCGTGCGTCGCGGGCTCGACGTCCCGGAGGGCGGCCAGGCGGGCCAGTGCCGTCTCGTGCGACGGTGGCTCCGGGGGCGTCTCCGGCGGAGGCGCCGGCCGCTCCTCGCGGCGGAGCAGAAGGACGGCGGCGCCGGCCACCGCGGCGAGGATCGCGACGAACCACGGCCAGGGCAGCCCGGCCTCAGGCGCGAGCAGGTCCCCCGGCAGCTCGACGGGGCCGGGCTCCGCGGGGTCGACCGTGGTCAGGACGCGGAGGAGCAGCGGCTCCGCGCCAGCGCCCGGGTCCACGGCGATCTCGCCGGGCGTGAACGCCCACGCGCGATAGCGGATGACCTCGTCGTCGCCACTCGGGCGGGCGTCGATCCTCTCGACCACGAGCGGAAAGAGACGCGTGTCGTCCCAGTCCGCGTCGGCCGACCGCGTGACCGAGACGCCGAAGCCCACGCCGAACTCGACCTCCGCGACGTCCGCCGAGAGCCGGACCCCGGCGGCGGAGGCCGGGACGGCGAGAAAGAGGAGCAGGAGCGCCGTCCTCATCGAGCGCCCCGTACTTCGCGCATCCGGTAGAACTCGAGGATCGGCCGGGCGATGGCGGTCGGATCGGCCTCCCACGGGATCGGCACGTCCATGAGGTCCACGCGCGCACGGCGAAGCTCTCGCGTCGTCCGCTCCCGCCAGGCCGCGACGCGCGCCCGCCAGGCCTCCCGCACGCGGTGGCTCCCGGCGTCGAGGACGGTCTCGCCGCCCGTCTCCGGATCCACGACGCGGATCAGCCCCGACGTGCGGACGCCGTCGAGTTCCGGGGCTCTCATCCGCACCGCGACGAGGTCGTGGCGGCGGGCGCAGAGGCGCATGGCGTCCGGCCCGTCGTCCGTCAGGAAGTCGGAGACGACGAACAGCACCGCGCGCCGCCGGTGAAGGCGGCTCGCGTACTCGAGCGCCGGCCCGATCCGCGTCCGGCCCGTCCGGCCCGTCGGGCATGGCAGCGCCAGGCAGTCGCGGACGATCCGGAGCACGTGCCGCACGCCCTTGCTCGGCGGGACGTACCCGTCGACCTCGTCGTGGAACGGGATCAGCCCCACCCGGTCGTTGTTGCGGATCGCGGCGAACGCCAGGCACGCGCAGACACGCGCCGCCGCCTGGCGGACGGACCAGGCCCCGAAGCCGGCCTCCATCGAGGCCGAGAGGTCGAGGAGGAACAGGACGGTCAGATCCCGCTCCTCGATGAACTTCTTCACGTGGGGCCGGCCGATCCGGGCCGTGACGTTCCAGTCGACGAGGCGGGGATCGTCACCTTCCTCGTACTCGCGGACGCCGTCGAACTCGAGCCCGGTGCCGCGGAAGACGGACGTATACTCGCCGGTGATCCGGCCGTTGACGAGGCGGCTCGCCTGGACGTCGATGCGACGGACCTCCCGGAGGAGTTCGATCAGTTCAGGATCGCGCTCCGCTCCCATCGGCCTCAGGGCACCGGAACGGTGTCGAGCACGCGCTGGATGAGCTGTTCGGATGAGATCCCCTCGGCCTCCGCCTCGTAGGTGGTGATGAGACGGTGCCGGAGCACGCTCATCGCGACGGACTTGATGTCGTGGGGCGTGACGTAGCCGCGACCGTCGAGAAACGCCGTGGCCCGGGCCGCCTGCGTGAGGGCGACGGTGCCGCGCGGCGAGACGCCGTAGTCGATCAGGGGCACGAGGTCCGGGAGCCCCGCCTCGCCCGGCGCCCGGGTCGCGGTCACGAGGTCCACGAGGTAGACGAGCACCTTCTCGTCCACGTACACGCTGTCCAGCACCTCGCGCGCCGCGAAGATCTGCTCGGGGCTGCCGACGCGCATCGGGAGGGGACGCGCCTGCGACGTCGCCTCCCGCTCCACGATCCTCGCCTCCTCCGCCTTGTCCGGATACTCGACCACGATCTTTTGCATGAAGCGATCGATCTGCGCCTCGGGCAGCGGGAACGTCCCCTCCTGCTCGATCGGGTTCTGCGTGGCGAGGACGAGAAACGGCGCGGGAAGCATGCGTGTCTCCCCCGCCAGGGTGACCTGCCGCTCCTGCATCGCCTCGAGCAGCGCCGACTGGACCTTCGCCGGCGCCCGGTTGATCTCGTCGGCGAGCAGGAAGTTGCCGAACACCGGACCTTCCCGGACGGACCACTCGGTCGTTTTCGGGTCGAACACCTGCGTGCCGACCAGGTCCGAGGGCAGCAGGTCCGGGGTGAACTGGATGCGCCGGAACGTCCCGCCCAGCGCGTGCGCCAGGCTCTGCACGGCGAGGGACTTCGCGAGGCCGGGCACGCCCTCGATGAGGACGTGGCCGTCGGCCAGGAGACCGATGAGCATCCCGTCGATCAGCGAGCGCTGGCCGACGATGACCTTCTCCACCTCGCGAATCACGTCCCGGAGGAACGCGCTCTCGGTCTCGATGCGTTCGGCGACCGCCTTGACGTCCGTCACGCGCTATTCCTCCCGAGGCTTCAAGAGTTCCGGAGCGATCTTCGCGAGAGCGGACTCGAGCGTCGCGGCCAGGTCGGCCTTCTCGCGCTCCACGAGACGGGCCATGAGCATCTGGGCCGTCTCCGCCGGCGTCACACCGCTGCCGTCCACGGTGGCCGCCGAGCCGGGGCTCCGGGTCAGTGCGGCGACGATCAACTCGGTCGACTTCGCGTCGTCATCCATCTCGTAGGCGATCCGCGCCTGGCCGGCGAGGGACGTGGCGATGTGCACGTCCACGCTCGCCTTCGCGTTCGGGTTGGCCTCGATGGCCCGCTCGAACAGGGCGATGGCCCGACCGTAGGCCGCCATCGCCTCCTCCCCCTTGAGCTGCTTCTTGAGGGTCTGCGCGGCGACCTTCGACGCGAACGCGGCGAACCAGACGAGGTTCGGGTGCGGGTCCTCCTGCCGCAGGAGCCGGGCGTAGGCGGACTCGAGTTCGGCGGTGCCCTGGACCTCGATGACCAGCTTCCGGAACTGCCTGTGGAGGGCCGCCGAGTCGGGGAACCGCTCGATCCCGCGGGCGAGGACACCGATCGCCTTCCGCTTCACGCCGAGCCACTGCATGAACTCGTGGTGCCACAGGACCTGGCCGACGGTCGCCAGCGGGTGGTGGAGCAGCGCCGAGTAGGCGGCGTCCACGTCGGTCAGCCAGCGCGCCGGCCACCGGCGGTTCTCCTTCGCCGCGGACTTGATGGCCTTGAACCGACCCTCGGCGAAGATCGTGAGCACGGCCATCGAATTCCACCCGCCGTCGCCCGGCGGCAGGGCCCGGACCGCGCGACCGGCGTACTCGTAGGCGACCTGCATGTCCTTGCCGTAGTAGGCGACGAGGCCGAGGACGGCGTTCACCCGCCAGGGCGTGGCCTTGAGCCCAGCGGCCTTCGTCGCGTAGCGGCGCGCGTCGGCGAACATGTGGCGGGCGAGGATCCGTGCCATGCGGAGGTCGTCGGTGCGCGTGGTCCGGGCGCGACGGGCGAGGTCGAGAGACGCCTCCGCGAGCGCGATCGTCAGCTCCGGATCGTCCGGCCGGCCGCGGTGCGCCTTCTCGAGGTACTGCCGCTTCGCCTCCAGCTCCTCGATCCAGTCCGGCGTCCACCGGGCGGTCCCGCCGCGGCCTTCCTCGGCCCACTTCTTCGCGTCCACGCTGTCCGACTTCACGCCCAGCCCGCGGTGGACGACCGCGAGCCACTTCGCCTTCGGCGACCCCTTCCCGATCCGCTCGAGGGCGCCGATGAGCGCGTCCTTCTCCTCCGCGGGCATGGGCACGCGCAGCGCATCGTTGATGAGGTCCGTCGCGTCCTTGCTCTCCGCCTTCGCGAGGGCGCTCCGGGCGATCGCGCTCATCTCGGTGTCGAGCCCGAAGACCGCCATGCGCAGCAGGTCGAGGGGCGCGTCCCGGCCCTGGGCCAGCGCCGCCTCGAGGAGCGACTTGCGCTGCTTCCCGTCGCCTTCGCGGTAGGCCTTCTCCACCGCCCGGCGGTCGACGATGTCGCGGCTCGCCACGCGCTCGACGATCGGCTTGTCGCCGCGCACGATATTGTGCGGCTTCCGCGTCCGGGTCGCGATGCCCTTGTGGATCGACTCGAAGACGCCGGCCGTGTCGTTGACGTAGTACCGGTCGTAGCTCTCCGATCCGTCGAGTTCCACCATGACGTGGCGCGGCGCCACGCGCTCGCCGTCGAAGAACTTCTCGAACAGGATCGGTTCGATCCAGATGTGCTCGCCGCAGGTCACGCTGCCGAACCGCGGGCAGAGGATGCGGTTCCCCTCCTCGTCGTGGTCCTTCGGATTGTGGCGATACGTGGAGGCGATGACGCAGACGTAGGGTTCGTAGAGTTTCGCCACTTCGGGCTGGCGGTAGCGCACCCCCGCGTAGTGCTCGGAGGCGATCTCGCCGTCCATGTTCACGCAGATGAGGATCGGCTTTCCGGTCTCCTTCGAGACGGCCAGCGCGTCCTCCCAGGTCCGCTGGAACGTGATGAGGACGGGCTTGCTCCAATCCTCGGCGGTGGGCGCGGGCCACATCCCTTCCCGGTCGGCGTCGCCCTGCCGCGTCCCCGGAAGGTCGGTCGGCGGTCGGTAGCCGGTGGCGTCCGGCGCCTCGTCGGGCTTCGGCGGAGGCGACTCGCCCGGCCCCTCACCGGGTGCGGGCCCGGTGTCCTGAGCGATCGTCGGGGAGAGCGCGAGGAGCGGGATCAGGAGAAGGAGGAGAAGCGGGCGGACTCTGGCCGTGTGCATGGAGAAACCTCGAAGTGCGCGCTGCGGGGATTCTACCGGGCGGGAGGGAATCGGGGGACATCTCCCGTGCGGCGTCACCCGTTTGAACGCGAGCCCGGATCTCCGGTTGCGCCCGGACGCGAGATGTCGGAATATGGTGAATCTGGAGAAGGAGGATCACCCATGACGCGCTACGCGTTCCCTGTTCTCGCGGTCGCCCTCATCCTGTTCTTCGCCGGCTGCGCGGCCGGCGACATGCGATTCGACGAGTCCCCGGCGGGCTTTTTCGCCGGCCTGTGGCACGGGATCATCCTGATCGTGGCCTTCGTCATCAGTCTCTTCAGCGACACGGTCGGGGTCTACGAAGTGAACAACGCGGGCCCCCTCTACGACCTGGGCTTCGTCCTCGGCGCGTCGGGCGCTCTCGGCGGCGGCTGCCGGATCACGAGGCGGAAGAAGAAGAAGAAGAAGAGCCCCGACACGGAGAAGGTCGAGGCGAAGGTCAAGGCCGGCATCCGCGCCTGGCTCGACGAGTCCGGCAAGACGGACGACGAGTGGGCCGAGATCGCGAAGAAGGTCGAGGAGAAGATCAAGCGAGAACTGCGCGGCTGGGCGGAGAACGACCAGTAATCGCATCAAACGGTGTCAGGACCGTTTCACCGCGATCCGGCCCCTCCGCTACGCGTGCTCGACATCCGTGTACGTCGCCACCTCGTGGGAAAGCGTCACCAGGTCCGTCACGTCCAGGTCGTGGACGTCCGCCCGGCCGTTGATGCCCGCCAGCACGGCGATCTCCCGCCGCGTCGCCCCAAACCAGCGCACGAAGCGCTCCGCCGAGGCCTCGACCGAGAAGCGGGCCCGGAGATCCGCGTCCTGCGTCGCGATCCCCACCGGACAGTTCCCCGTGTGACAGACCCGGTACTGCTGGCACCCGATCGCGATCATCGACGCCGTCGCCATCGCCACCGCGTCCGCCCCCATCGCGATCGCCTTCGCGACGTCCGCGGCGTCGCGGAAGCCGCCGGTCACGCAGAGCGTCATCGGGCTCCCCTGTTCGTCGAGGTGCCGCCGGGCCCGGTGGATCGCGAAGATCGGCGGCAGGCAGACGTTGTCCTTCACGAAGGTCGGACCGGAGCCCGTCCCGCCGCCGCGGCAGTCGATGGTGACGAAGTCCGCCCCGCACGCGATCACCACGTCGAGATCCGCCTCCACGTGCCCCGCCGTGATCTTCACGCCGACCGGGCGGCCGTCGACGAGACCGCGGATCCGCTCGACCTCCGCCGCCAGGTCCGACGCCGTCTCGAGCCCGGTGTACCGCCCCGGCGAAACCGACGCCTCCCCGGGCGCGATGCCGCGGATCGCCGCGATCTCCTCCGTCACCTTCTCCGCCGGCAGGTGGCCGCCGAGGCCCGGCTTCGCCGCCTGGCCGATCTTGATCTCCACCGCGTCGGCCTGCCGGATCGCGTCGTCCACGTGGGAGAACGGCGCGGTGCCGAGCTCGTAGATCCAGTGCTTCGCCGCCTCGCGTTCCGCCGGGAGCATCCCGCCCTCGCCGGAGCACATCGCCGTGTCGACCCGCGCCGCGCCCGTCGCGAGCGCGATCTTCGCCTCGCGCGACAGCGCGCCGAACGACATGTGGGAGACGTAGAACGGGGCGCCGATCGCAAGCGGCTTCGCGGCGGACCGGCCGATCACCGTGGCGGTCGAGACGGGCTGGTCGTCCTTCACCGGCATGCACGCGAGCTGGGCGCCGCGGAACAGGATCGTGTCCCACTCCGGGAACGCCTGCCGCGTCCGCATGGGCGAGCTCTCGCTCTTCCCGGTCCTCGCCAGCTCGCCGATGCGGGCGTACTTCGCCTCGAAGTCGTCCCGCGGACGGGCCCACTCCGAGAGGTAGTCGTCGGCGGCCACGGACGCGGCCGGCGCGGCCTCCTCCGCGGGCTCGGGCGTCGCGGCGACCTCCTCGAACTCGTCCGGCCCGGCCTCGCAGACCGGGCACTCGTCCGGGGGTCCGTCTCCGTCATGGACGTAGCCGCACACCAGGCAGACCCACTGCTTCGCCACGACGCCCTCCTTCTACAAACGGTGTCAGGACCGTTTCAACGCGATCCGGCCCCGCCGGGTCGCAGGTCTGGGCGGTCGGAGCGGGGAAACGCGGTGTTTTTGTCCTGACACCGTTTGGTCAGTCAGTCGACTTCGGTGAACTTCGAGTGCGGGACGCCGCAGATCGGGCACTTCTCCGGGTGCTCGCCCACGAACGTGTTCCCGCAGACGTCGCAGACCCAGATCTTCGCCCCGTCGAGGTCGCCGCCGTCCCTCACCGCGGCGAGGGCCGCCTGGTAGAGGTCGTGGTGGATCTTCTCCACCGCCATGGCGTGCGTCATGGAGATCGTGCCGCGCTTGTGCCCCTCCGCCTTCGCCTCCTCGACGAACGGCGGGTACATCTCCTCGTACTCGTAGCGCTCGCCCTCGGCGGCCTCGGCCAGGTTCTCCGCGGTGGTCCTGATCCCCCCCATCGCCCGGAGGTGGGCGAGAGCGTGGACGGTCTCGGCCGCGGCCGCAGCGCGGAAGAGCTTCGCGACCTGGGCGAAGCCGTCCTTGTCGGCCTGCTTTGCGAAGGCGGTGTACTTGCGGTTGGCCTGGCTCTCACCGGCGAAGGCGGCGGCGAGGTTGTCGTTCGTGCTCATCAGGGGAACCTCCTGTCATACCCGTTCCATGGATCGAATCGAGTATAGAGAAAGGCACCTCAGATTTCGCGTTCGCCCCCGTCGTCCCCCCCGTCATCCCCCCCGTCATCATCGTCCAGTTCGTCCTGGAGATCATCGAAGTCGTCCATCACGACGCCGAGCTGTCGCGTGACGGTGGCGTCGTAGTCGATGAGGAGGCGCCCCCCCTCCTCGCGGACGATGTAGGGCATCTCGTCCATGCCGTCCTCGTCCTCGATGAGCGTGGGGACGATCGTCTCCCCGTACTCCTCCACGACGTCCTCGAAGCTGATCGTGGCGTCGGTGACCGCCACGGCGTCGATGTCGAAGTCGAACCGGCTGTTCTCCGTCAGGAGATCCTCCGCGGTGTCCCAGTCGTCCTCCGCCGCGGCGAGGAGGAACCGCGCGACGAGACCGATCGGACCGGATTTCTCGGGGCCCCCGCCGGCGAACTCGATGCCCATGACCTGCCTCCTTCCCGTTCGCGGGGATTGTATCCTCTGGCCCGGACAGAGGGCCGGTGGAAACCGGATTCCGAACCCGCTCCCCGACAATCGCGCGGTGGCGGACGGGGCGGCGCGGCGAGTATGATGCGGCCCTTCCATGACCTGATTCGGAGGGCGCCATGCGCAGGAAGATCCTCGTCGTTCTCGCACTCCTCGCGTTTCTCACCGCCGGACCCGTTCTCGCCGACGACGACGCCGCCGGCAAGCTGATCAAGCGCGGGGACAAGTTCTACGGCAACCGCGGCAAGGGCACGAAGTGGGTGGACCGGGCGATCGAGTGCTACGAGAAGGCGCTCGCCGTCGACACGAAGAGCGTCGCCGCCTCCTGGAGGCTCACCCGCGCCTGCTACTGGCTCGGCGGAGACCAGAAGGAATCGGCGACGAGGCTGAAGACGTACCAGAAGGGGATCGACGCCGCCAAGCGGGCGATCAAGTTCGACGAGTCAAGCGTCGAGTGCCACTACTGGCTGGGCGTCTGCTACGGCAAGTACGGCGAGACGAAGGGGATCATGAACTCCATCGGACTCATCCCCCACATCAAGAAGGAGATGAACCGCGTCATCGAACTGGACGAGAACTACAACCACGGCGGCGCGTGGTGCGTTCTCGGCCGGCTGTACAACAAGGTCCCCGGGGCGCTCGGCGGCGACAACAAGAAGTCCCTCGAGTGCCTCGAGAAGGCGAAGAAGCTCGACAAGGACCACCTGCTGGCGCGCCTGTTCCTCGCCGACACGCTCCTCTCCCTGGACCGGAAGGACGACGCGATCAAGGCCCTGAAGTTCGTCATCGACGCGCCGGTGCAGAAGGGCCGCGAGCCGGAGAACGCGAAGGAGAAGAAGCAGGCGAAGAAGAAGCTCGCGGAGCTCGTGAAGGACGACCCGAAGAAGAAGCCCGACGAGAAGACAGACGAGAAGGCGGACGAGAAGACGGAGGACAAGTAGCCATGACCAGACTGCCGATCCTGCCGATCGCCCTCCTGCTCACGCTCGCCGGCTGCGGCACGCCTCAGATCGCCCGGCCCTACGAGACGAAGAAGTACGTCCCCGAAGAGCTGGCCGCCGCCCTCGCGTCCGACAACCCCGCCGATCGCGCGGACGCCGCGGAGCAGATCCTCGCCATGGAACCGGACGCGCGGAAGATGGCGCTCATCGAACTGACCGGCGATCCGAAGCCCGGCGTGCGCCTGATGGCCGTCGGCCTCCTGGGCAAGCACCACGCCGCGGAGGAGGACGTCGTCGCGACGCTCGCGGACGACGTCATGCTCGACGCCGACGCGGACGTCCGCGTCGCCGCCCTCGCCGCCCTCGCGGAGTCCGGCCGGCCCGACGGCCTCGCCGCGATCTCCGCCGCCCTGATGGACGATCCCGCCCTGGTCGTTCGCCGCGAGGCCGCCAGCCTCCTCGACCGCCTGACCGGCCAGACCACGGGCGCCGAGTTCACCGCCATGGTGGACGACGCCCTGGAGAAGGCCGACGACGCGGCGATGGCCTACGACGACTGGATCGAGACGAACCGTGAGAAGCTGCGCTGGGACGCCGGCAAGGCCCGCTACATCCTCGACGCGGAGGTGACGGAGTGAAGAAGTGGATCGTGCTCCTGGCGGTGCTCCTGATCGGCGGCACCGCGATCTACGTCTACCGGGAAATCCAGCGGGCCGGAGAAGAGGCCGACCGGCCCTACGAAGTCGTACCGATGACGGACGCCGGAATCGCGGAGGGCCTCGCGAGCCCCGACCTCAAGACCCGGCTCGACGCCGTCGCCCAGCTCGAGAAGCTGCCCACGGTGCAGCGGAAGTCCGCGCTCCTCGGCGCGCTCGCCGCCGCCGCCGCGGCGGCCCGGCTCACGGCGGTCACCGCCCTGGGCGAGGGCTTCGGAGCGGACGGCGAAGTGGTGACGGCCCTGCTCGAGGTGGCGAAGGAGGATCCGGACGCCGACGTGAAGGAGGCCGCGTTCGCCGTCCTGACGTCAAGCGGCGACCCCCGGGTGCTCTCCGTCGCGGCCGAGGTCCTCCTCGCCGTGGACGCCTCCCTCGCCGCGAAGCTCGCCGCGGCGAAGACCCTCGACCGCCTCACGGGCCGCGAGACGGCGAAACCACTCCAGGCCACCTTCGACTCCGCCGGGGAGGCCGCGGACGACCTCGGGATGGACTGGGACGACTGGATCACAGAGCACGCCGACGGCCTCGAATGGAACGCGGAGGCCGGCCGCTTCGAGTAGGCGCCGCCCACCCCACTCCACCCGTTCACTCCGGTCAATCGGTGCTATATTTGCAGCATTGACGGACGCGCGCGGGAACGAGCGAGATCGTATGACGACGAAGAAGAAGACCATCGGACCGGGTGAATCCGTCGCGGATCACGAGATTCTCCGCCGCGTGGGCGAAGGTGCGCGGGGTGTCGTGTTCCAGGCGAAGAACGCCGAGGGTCGCCTCCGGGCCCTGAAGATCCTGCGCCCGGAGTTCGCGAAGGACGACACCGCGGTCGGGGAGTTCCGCGAGGAGGCGCGCGCGACGGCCGCCGTGCAGCACGAGAGCGTCGTCTCCATGTACGAGTGCGGCGTCGACCACGGGGTCCACTACATCTCGATGGAGTTCGTGGACGGCCCGCCCCTCGACCGCCTGCTCGCCGAGCGCAAGGGGCTCTCCTGGAAGACGGCGGTCCGCGTCGCGATCCAGGCCGCCGACGCCCTGGGCCACGCCCACGACATCGGCTACCTGCACCGCGACATCAAGCCCGGCAACATCCTGCTCTACTCGGACGGGACCGCCCGCGTGACGGACTTCGGCATCGTGAAGGACATCCGCACGCTGCGCGGCTTCCTCGTGAACGGGAAGAAGGTCGGCACGGCCGCCTACGCCTCTCCCGAGCAGTGCACCGGGAAGCGCCTCGGCCCCGCCACGGACCTCTACTCCCTCGGCGCGACGCTCTACCACATGGTCTGCGGCCGCCCGCCGTTCGTGGCGGAGAACCGGAAGATGCTGCTGGCCAAGCACGTGAGGACGCAGCCGGTCCCGCCGTCCCGGCTCGTGAAGAACCTCCCCCGGCCGCTCAGCAACGCGCTGGAGCGCTCCCTGGCGAAGAGCCCGATGGCGCGCTTCCCCTCGATGGACAACTTCGCGGCGACGCTGCGCATGATCCTCGAGGGGCGGGTAGCGATCGTCCCGAGCTGAATCAGGCAAGGGTCGGAGCGTGTTGCCACCCGTGGGCCGGTCCGTCCCGCCGGAGCAGCAGGCCCGGCGTGGTCGTACCCTCTCCAGCTTCGGCAACGAGGGGGGTGCTGCACGACTGCACACCCCGGGCTGATCGCTTTCGCACACCTGGTTGCTGCACGTCCTCACGGGCGAGATCCTTGCCCATGGTGAAGGACCCGGGCCGCCCGCGGAAGACGAGACGGCTTGACATCACGCCGGGGATCGCGTCCCCTTCCCGGATG
>JBDLIY010000068.1:0-12946 GCA_039714635.1 Planctomycetota bacterium | reverse complement strand
CGCCGGGGTCGCCGGTGGACACGGGGGTCTGAACCGCTACTTCTTCGGCCTGGAGTGCTCGAACACCCAGTCGAGGATTCCCGGCAGCGCCGCGGGCACGACCCAGGTGTGGGCCTCGTCGGGGTAGCGGCGGACCGTCACGAGGGCGGACTCCTCCGGCGCCGTCAGGTGGAGGATCTGGTCCCGCCCGGCGTGCACGAAAAGCACCGGCGGGCCCTTGTCTCCCGTGCGTCCCGTGCCGCCGGCGATCTGGCAGGCCGCCGCGATCCGGTCGCCGTGCGCGCGGCAGAGGAACCCCGTCGCGAACGCGCCGAGGGAGTGGCCGACGACATAGATTCGGGATTCGTCGATGTCGTGACCCGCGAGCACGGTGTCGAGCAGCGTCGTGAAGACGCCCGCCTTCCGGGCGACCGGGATCGTTTTCGGCGCGACCGCGATGAACTTCCGCTTCGCGGCCAGCTCCCGCGCGATGCCCAGGCCGTAGCCCTCGAAGAACGCGTTCTCGTCCGCGCCGGCGCCGTGGAGGAAGAAGACGAGGGGTGCCGGCTTCCCGCCGAGGTCCTTCGGGACGAAGATCCGGTAGGGCACCGTCCCGCCCTTCACGTCGACGACACGCCAGTGGTCGCCGGCGCGGCCGACGTAGGGGTCCTTGCCCTTCTCGAGGGCGTGGATCTCCTCGTCGACCTCCTTCGCCAACTCGTGCGGATCGCGCAGCCAGCCGTAGCTTCTCACCGGCCGCGGGACGAGCAGGCCGTTGCGCGCGCGGACCGTGGCGAGGGCCTGCGTCGGGGCGTCCTCTGGGAGCGCCGCGATCCGCTTCTCGTTCCGGCGGCGCGTCACGTCCGGCGGCTCCGTGAGGACGGGCAGCCGACCGGCGGGCTCGTCGATGCCGTCCGGCCCGACGATCCGGAACTCGTGGCGGCCCGGTGCGAGCCCCGTCGGAGACAGGGAGAGCGTGGTCGAGAGACCCGCCTTCCGGATCGGCATCTCCCACCGCGTCGTGCCGTCCGGGCCGAGGAGCCGGAGGCGGAGTTTCGCGAGGGCCTCGTCCGCGATCTCGACGTCGTAGATCGGCCCGCCGGAGAGCTTCGCCTCCTTCGACTTCCCGATCACCCACACCGGCGGGTCGACCTCGACGGAGAACGCCAGCGCGAAGGCGGTCGGCCCCGCGTCGGCGCTGGTGCCGCGCAGTTCCGCGGTGATGGAGTCGATGCCGCGGACGACCTCGCCGAACCCGCCGTGGAAGAAGGCCCGGGTCTTCACGTCGAACTGCGCGCCGAGCCGGGCTCGATCCGCCGGCCTGGGGGGGCTCTCGCGGAGTTCCCGCTCCAGGCGCAGCCACGCGCGGGCGATGTCCTCGCGACCGAGGGAGACGGGATTCGCGATCGCGAAAGCGGTCAGGCCGAGCAGCACGGCGATCATCGCGAGGCGGATCATGCGCTCTCCTTCGCGCCCCGACGCGCGGCGGACGCGAAGATCCGGGCGAGGAACTCCTCCCGGACGGCGGGGATCACCAGGCGCTCCTCGTCTTCGACGGGGATGCCGGGGAAGCGCGCCTTCACCGCTTCGGCGAACATCCCGGGGCCGAGGTGGAAGACCGGGGCGTCGTGGTCCGACCCCGAGAAGACCTTCGTGTCGGAGACGCCGCAGGAGGGGGAGCGGGCCTTCAGCACGCAGCCGTCCACCGCGCCGGTGCCGGCGAGGAAGCGTTCCCGGAACTTCGTCATCCGCGCCGTGAGATCGAGGCCCGTCGAGGGCTGGACCAGCCGTCGCCCGCCGTTCTCCATGACGATCCGGATCGGGGGCCGCGGGACGCCCAGGCCGATCTCCATCTCCGGGCAGACGGGCACGAGGTCCACCGTCGGCGCGAGTTCCGCGAGAAAGGGAGCGGAGAGAGCTTCGCCGTCGTAGCGGCAGGCATCGAACCCGAGACAGCGGCTGACGACGAGGGTCGGCTTCGCGTGTTCCATGGACCGGCCATGGTAACGGGCTTCGGGCGGCGTGGTAGGATCCCGCCAATGTTCGAGTCGGTGGTCACGCTTCTGGGCGTGTTGCTGCACCTCGCGGCGATCTCCTGGCTGCTCGTCATGGAGCGCCGGAATCCCACCGCCACGCTGGCCTGGCTGCTGGCGATCATCTTCCTGCCGGTCGTCGGCATCCTCCTCTTCCTGGCGTTCGGCGCCACCCGGTCCCGGCGGATCGCGAGGCACTCCCGCGAGGCGGAGTCGCGCGTGGCGGAGGTGCTCGAGCGGTACTCGGTGCGGGAGCACATCGCGGGATCGGGGCCGGGCGGCCTGGGGCAGCGGACGCTCTCCCTCGTGAACCTCGCCGACCGCCTGGCGACGACGCCCGCGAGCCGTGGGAACCTCGTCCGGATCCTGCCGAGCGCCGCCGCGGCCTACCGGGAGATCATCCGCTCGATCCGCGGAGCGGAGGATCACATCCACGTGCTGTTCTACATCGTCCGGCCGGACCGGGCCGGGAAGGCGTTGCGCGATCGGCTCGTCCGGCGGGCGCGGGAGGGGATCCGCGTCCGGGTTCTCTGCGACGCGGTGGGGAGCCTGAGCCTGCCGCCGGGCTTCTGGGACCCGCTTCGCGCGGCCGGCGGGCAGGCGGCCCTCTTCCGGAAGGCGTTCAGCCTCTACGCGCGGATCCGGCACCAGGACCGCGTGGACTTCCGGAACCACCGCAAGATCGTCGTGGTGGATGGCCAGGTGGGCTTCACCGGCGGGATCAACGTGGGCCTGGAGTACCTCGGGCTGTCGGAGGACACGGGGCCGTGGCGTGACACCCAGGTCGCCCTGTCGGGGCCGGCGGTCCTCAGTCTGCAGCGGACGTTCGCCGAGGACTGGTGCGCGACGACGGACGAGTTGATCGACGACGCGCGCTACTTCCCCGAGCCCCGGGAGGCCGGCGGGAGCACGGTGCAGATCGTCGACTCCGGGCCGGATCGGAAGTGGTCGCCGATCTCCCTCGTGCTGACCCATGCGATGGCGCTCTCCCGCCGGCGGCTCTGGATCACGAGCCCGTACTTCGTGCCCGGCCCGGCGGTGGAGAACGCGATGGTCTCCGCGGCGCTGCGCGGCGTGGACGTGCGCCTCCTCGTGCCGGAGCGCTCGGATAGTCTCCTCGCCACCCTCGCGGGCCGCACCTGGTATCGGCCGCTGCTCGAGGCCGGGGTGCGGATCTATCTCTACGAGCGGGGCTTCGTCCACGCGAAGACGATGGTGGTGGACTCGTGGGCCGGCACGATCGGCTCCGCGAACATGGACATGCGCTCGTTCCACCTGAACTTCGAGTTGAACGCGTTCCTCTACGACCGCGAGGTGGTGGAGGAACTCGCCGGGCAGTTCCGCAGCGATCTGCGCCACTGTTCCGAGGTGGATCTCGAGGAGGAGCGCGCCGTCGGCATCCCGGCGAGGCTGGCCCGAAACGCGGCCCGCCTGCTGTCCCCGCTGCTGTGATGCCTGTGGTACTCATAGGCATGCGATCGCAGAACCCACTTTGAAAAAGAGGGTTAGGGTGACGACCTGCGCCTCCCGGTGGCGCAGATTCGGCCTACTTCACCAGCCTCGCCAGCGCCCGGAACCGGTCGCCCCTGCAGTCGTGCTGCAGCTCGAAGAGCGCCATCTCCGTCGTCGTCAGCAAAGCCCCCTCGCGCTCCAGCCGGCGCACGGCGACCGCCTTGTTGTCCTCCGAGCGCGAAGCGATCGCGTCGACGACGAGGTGGACCTCCCAGCCGTTCGAAAGGAGGTCCAGGCAGGTCTGGTAGACGCAGACGTGGCTCTCGATCCCGCAGACGAGGACCTGGCTGCGCCCCGCGCCCTCGTACGCCGCCCGGATCGACTCCTCCGGCCAGCAGCTGAAGGTGTCCTTGACGAGGCGCGGGACGTCGCCGAGGGCCGCGGCGACCTCAGGGACCGTGTCGCCGAGCTTGTCCGGCACCTGCTCCGTGGCCACGACCGGCAGGTCGAAGAGCCTGGCGCCCTCGACCAGGCGGACGACGTTCGCCCGCATCCCCTCCGAGCCCGCCACGATGTGGGCGAGGCGGCCCTGGACGTCGATCACGTTGAGCAGCGCGGTCTCCGGCGTGAGCACGGGATCAGTCCTTCTCCGGGATGTCCTCCGGGGCCTCTTCAGGGGCTTCTTCGGGGGCTTCTTCAGGGGACTTCTCGGGCGTCGCGCTGGCCGCGTACTTCGCGACGAACTCCGGCTTCAGGAAGAAGTAGAACAGCTCGCCCTCGGCGTACTGCCCGCCCGCGAGCACCTCGGCCACCTTTCCCGTGCCCATGTAGATGTCCGCCCGGCCCGGCGCCCGGATCGCGCCGCCCGTGTCCTGGTCCAGCATGAACCGGTGGAACGCCGTCTTCCCCCTCGACGTCGTGACCGCCGTCGTCCGCACCATCACCACGCCGCCGCGCGGGTAGATCTTCTTGTCCGTCGCGAGGGAACCCCGCGCCGTCACCCGCACGCCGAGGGAGCCCGACGGCCAGCTGCCGCCGTCGTACTCCGTGAAGAAGACGTAGCTCTCGTTCTGCCGGATCAGCCGGCGGACCTTGGAGGGGTGCCGCTTCCAGGCGTCGCGCACGGCCGGCAGGCCGACCTTGTCCTTCGAGACCAGCCCCTCCTCGACGAGGGCCGTTCCGAGGCCCGTGTACTCCCGGTCCGTCTTGCCGTCGTACCCGACGTAGATCGTCGAGCCGTCGTCGAGGTCGAGCTTCGCGGAGCCGTTGACGTGGATGATGTAGGCCGCCAGCTCGTCCTCGACCCAGACCAGCTCCGTCCCCGTGAGCATCCCGCTCTCCTCGATCTCCTCCCGGGTCGGGTAGGGACCGACGGAACCGTCGGCGTTCATCCGGCCGCGGGGCGTCCCGGTCTCCGGGTCCGTCACGAGGTCGGCCGGGCGGCGGTAGAGCGGGTGGGTAAACTCCTCCGTCCGCGTCCGCGAGCCCTTGAACTCCGGTGCGTAGTAGCCGGTGTACAGGACCGTCCCGCGCTTGTCCCACCCGACGGAGCGGTAGATCCGGAACCGCTTCCACAGATCGGTGCGGAACTCCTTGGGGCCGAGGGAGGTCGTCAGCAGCTCGCGGAACGCCACGAGGCTGGCCCGGGCCTGCTCGTGGGTCGCGATGTCCTCGAACGGGAAAAAGTTCCGGCTCGACGGGGCGTCGAACCACTGGAGGCTCATCTCGATCGCCTCGAGGAGGCCGTCCTCCTTCTGCCGGAAGGCCACGGCGGGATCCGGGATCCGTTCGCCGGATCGGACGCGGATGAGCGCCGACTCGCCGCCCGCCAGGGGCCGTGTGTAGTCGGGCTTCTCCGTCATTCGGCAGGCGGAGGCGAGGAGAACGAGAGCGATCAGCGGGAACCATCCGGAGCGTCGAAGCATGAGACCTTCCTTTCCGTCGATGCCGCCCCGTAGAAGGAGGCGACGGTGCTACCTACCCGAAAGGCGGGACTCCCCGAAAGGAAAGGGGGGAAGGAAAGTGAATGCTTTCCTTTCAATCCCGGCCAACGCAGAATATCAGGCCTGAGTTCCCGGCTCTCCGAACGGACAGGAGGAAGATGCAAATGAGGGCATTCCCCGTACTGCTGGCGCTCACGCTCTGTCTCACGCTCGGCACCGTCGCCGCCGCGGCCGAGAAGGAAGAGGTGATGCTCAAGGACGGCCTGACGGCCATGGTCGAGGTCACAAAGACCGAGCCCGAGTCCGTGACCGTGAAGTTCGAGACGAAGGACGGCAAGGAGGGCCAGACGAAGCTCCACGCGAACGCCCTCGACCCGCACTCCTTCTACCAGATCCGCCAGAACCACATGGAGAAGACGGTCGAGAACCACGTGAAGCTCGCCGTCTGGTGCGCGGGCGCCGGCCTCTTCAACCGCGCGAAGCGGCAGATGGACGCGGCCGAGGCGCTCGACCCGAAGGTTCGCGAGAAGCTCAAGGACATGCCCGACGTGATGGAGGGCATCGCGGACTACCTGGTGGACAGGGCCCGGCGTGCCTACCGCGCGGGCAACGTGGAGCAGTGCTACGAGATCGCCGCCCTGCTCGCCACCCGGTTCCCGGAGACGGAGGGCGGGGGCCTGGCGCGCACCCTCCTCGACCAGCTGAAGGACGAGGCCGAGGCCGCGACGAAGGAGAAGGCCCGGAAGCGCGACGCGGCGATCGACGCGGAGGCCGACGCGGACGCGAAGAAGGCCGCGAAGGCACGCGACAAGGTGCTCGACAAGCTCGAGAAGAAGCAGAGCCTGGCGAACAAGTACCTGCATGGCGGGCTCCAGGAGAAGAACCAGTCCAGGGCCCGGCGCAACTACCTCGTGGCCGCGGAGGAGTTCACTTCGCTCCTCGGCGACATCGACAAGGAGATGAAGAAGGCGACGAGCGACCCGAAGCTCCTCGAGGCACTCGTGGAGATGGACGCGAACGTCCGCGACGACGGCGTCAAGGCCTGGCTCGCCGCCGGCAACGTCTCCCTGGCGCGCGGCAGCCGCAACGACGCGACGAAGGAAGCCCAGGCCGCGCTCGCGCTCGACCCGGACAACGCACAGGCGAAGTCCTTCATGAACAACGTCCAGATGGCGTCCGCCATGTCCGGCTGGGGCCGCTGGCGCTGAACGTACTCGTCTGATCGGAGAAGGCTGGTCAGAGGTAGCGGGGCGCGGTCGTTTCGAACGGCCGCGTCCCGTTCCCGTTTCGGGCGCGTCTCGAGAGTTCTGGACGCATGGGCCGGCCTGGGCGGGAGGGGGATCACCTTCTTCGGCGCCCCGCCCCCGAAGCCCCGCTGATTCCGTGCCCCATCCCCGGTCGTCTGGCAGATTCGGCGGCTCCACATCTCCCGGAGCCGCCATGCGCCAAGCCGCCCTGACCTTCACCGTCCTCCTCGTCCTCGCCGCGCCGCTGTTCGCGGAAGAGGAGGCGCCCGCGCCCGAGGCGAAGGAACCCTCCGGCCCGCAGGTCTTCTTCAAGATCGGAGGTGGCCTCGTCGAGCAGTTCGAGACCGACCTGGATGACGGCGGCTCCTTCCGCGTCGACCGGTACTACGTCCGGCCCGGCGCGAACGTCTTCCTCTCCCGCCAGCTCCAGGTCTCCCTCGGGGTCGGCTTCGGCGAGGAGCACTACCGCTTCTTCGGGGACGAGGGCCTCGGCGGCGCCGATCCCTGGGACGTCGCGCGGTCCGTTTCGGTGGGCGGGCGCGTCCGGTACGCGCTCGACGGGAAGTGGAGCCTCTTCGGCGCCCCGAAGTTCATCTGGTCCGTGGAGGAAGGGGCGGACCTCGGCGACGGCTTCACGTTCGGCCTCTTCGGCGGGGCGAGGTACGCGGTTTCCGAGACGCTGACCATCGGCCCCGGCCTCGGGCTCCTCACGCAGATCGAGGAGAGCCCCGTCCTCTTCCCGTTCCTCCTCATCGAGTGGGAGATGGACGACCGCTGGTCCCTCTCGACGGGCAGCGGCCTCGCCGCGACGCGCGGGCCGGGCCTCGTGCTCTCCTGCCAGCTCGCGGACGACTGGCGGATCGGCCTGGGTGGCCGCTGGGAGCAGTTCCGATTCCGGCTGGACGACGAGGGGCCGGCCCCGGACGGCGTCGGCGAGGAGAGCTCGCTCCCGGGCTACCTCGCCCTGACCTGGAAGCCGACCTGGCGCACCTCGGTCAGCCTGCTGGCGGGCGTGAACTTCTTCGGTCGCCTGTCGCTCTACGACGAGGACGGCCACGAACTCCGGCGCGAGGACTACGACCCGGCGCCGTTCGTCGGCGTGGTCTTCGACATCGGCCTCTAACTGCAAATCGGGGTCTGACCCCGATTTGCAGGTTTGCGGTTACGCGTCGCGGCGGGCGATCACCGTCCAGGCGGCGCCCGTCTTGTCGTCGCTCGACGTGTCGATCGTCAGGTGCACGATGGACAGGTCGGGGTGCGGGCCCTTCAGGTCGTCGAGGTCCACCTCCTCGAACTTCGCGACGTTGTTGTCGTAGGCCTGCGCCGTCAGCGCGTTCGACTCGTAGTTCTCCTTCGTCCGCCGCAGGATGCGGGCGATGGAGGTCTCGCGCGGGCAGCTCGTCTGCTGGATCACCAGCGTCTTGCCATGGTCGGCCGCGACCTTCGCCGCGCGGCGCCGGAGCGACTGGAGCACGAACGTGGCGTCGAGGATGACGCCCTTCCCGCCCCCGGCCAGTTCGTCGGCCTGGCGGAACATCTCATCGTAGACGAGCTTGCGCTTGTCCATGTTCGACGCGACCTTCTCGTCGAAGATGTCCTCGTTCGCGAGCACCTCGCGGCGGATGAGGTCGGTGCGGAGGATCGTGTAGCCGTGGATGTCCCGCACGACCTCGGTCGACTCGGTCTTGTACGTCGCCGGCAGGCCGCAGGCGATGAGGACGGTGTCCGGGCCGAAGTTCTCCTTCACGTACGCGAGAAACGGCTCGTTCATGGTCGTGCTCCGGGAAGAGGGGTTGCCGGTGACGTTTGTACCCGGGGCGCGAGCCCGGATCGAGATCCCCATTGAAGCCACGTTTGCCCTCTGCTATCAGCTACGCATTCAGGTTCGATTCAGCAGAGGAGGAAGCGTGCCCGTCCAAGCCTACAGCATGATGCCCAATCTCCGGGAGTGGAAGAAGGACAGCGCGGTCGGCAACCTGTTCTCCCCCCGGCGCAGGGACGACCCGGTCCTGAGGCAGATCGACCGGATCGTGGGAGCGCTCTGGAAGTCGAAGGGCGCAGGACCGGCCCAGTACCTCCTCGGTGAACTCTTCTTCACCACCATGTACTGGAACAACAACCACAAGCGCGACGCCAGATTGGACAGTCGTCGCCGGAATCCCATCCTCAGTCTGAACCTCTGCGCCGCGAACGTCCTGGCGCACATCCACGAGGTCCCCGTCGGCGCCCTGGCCCCGACCCTGCGGGGCATCTACGGCACGGGCATGACCGCGTACGGCCTGGAAGTCGATTCGCGGGATGCCAACGAGGGGCGCTACCTCAGCATCGCCCAGAGAGAGAAGTACCGGGTCGTCTTCAAGGGCGCCCGGGCGTACCGGTATGACTGCCTGACGAGCAGTCCGGATCCCAAGGCTCCGCTCCGGGTGGTCAACACCAAGGACTACGCCGACTTCGCCGCCAGGTCGAGCATCGACGCGCGAACGGACACCGGGGCGGGCTTCGTGATGAGCATGTCCCGGGAGCTCTACGTCGGCCCCTTCATCAGCATCCAGTCGAGGAACCCGCAGTTGAGAAGCACGTTCGCGTCCTTCCACTCGAGTTTCATGGCCGGCAAGCCCGTCATGTGCGCGGGGATGATCGAGATCTCGAACGGGGTCGTGACCGATATCGACAACCTGAGCGGCCACTACAAGCCGGTGGACGTCACCCTCGTGCAGGTGCTGGAGCAGTTTCGCGCGATCGGGATGAACCTCAGGAGGATCAAGGTCACCACCATGGTCAAGCGGATGGTGGAGGAGTTCATCGTCGACAAGATGGTCCGGCAGGAGAAGCTCGTTCAGGTCAACACCCGCGGCGACCGGTTCCTGGCCGCGAACGGCAACTGGGAGGCGGTCCAGCGCTTCGGCGGGTGAACCCGCGCGGTTCGGTCCGCGGGAGAATTCTCCCCTGCCGTCGCGGTCGTCGTCGGTTCCGGTTATTCTCCCGGGATGAGCCCCACGGAGAAGAAGGCGAAGCGTC
This sequence comes from Planctomycetota bacterium, assembly GCA_039714635.1. Lineage (GTDB taxonomy): Bacteria > Planctomycetota > JAJSAM01 > JAJSAM01 > JAJSAM01 > JBDLIY01. The sequence continues at coordinate 3,274 of JBDLIY010000068.1, read as the reverse complement.
CGGCCCGCCGCAAGCGGCTGGTCGATCAGGCGCGGCGGCGGCGGCAGCAGCACGAGAAGGTGGCGCAGAAGCGGATCCGCGAGGACCGCGCCCTGACCGAGAGCGCCTACCGGAAGGAGCGGCGCTTCTCGGACAACCTGAAGACGATCACGAAGTTCCTCGGCTCCACGGTCACGCTCTTCGTCGCGGGGATGCACCTCTACGTCTTCGCGATGACGGGCCCCGTGAACCTGATCGTCTTCGTGCAGGCCATCCTCGTCGTCGCCGTAACGGCGTTCGGTTTCGCGCTCGTCTACCTCTTCATCCTCGGGATGGAGGCGCTCTTCGACAACGCGGACCAGACGCGGGAGAGCATGGAGGTGGACCGCCAGGTGCTGGCCGAGATGAAGTTCTCGGGCGAGAGCCTCTCGGAGATCGCGGAGGCCCAGGTGGACGAGGAGAACACGCCGCCTCCCCGGACTCCGCCGTCGTCCCCGCCGATGAAAACGCCCCCGGCCCCGCCGCCGCCGCCGCCGCAGGTCCCGGAGCCCCCGCCGCCGGTGGAGCCCCCGAAGCCGCCGGAGCCGAAGGCGACGGAACCCGAGCGGCCGAGGGCTGAGCCGGGGGACTTCCTTCCGCTGGATGACGGGGACTGAACGGCCTACTCGATACCGAGGCAGATGGCCAGACCCGCGGAGACCTCCTCCATGTCCGCGACTCCGAGAGCGCCGAGGCGTCTCCGAAACCTCTTCAGCGAGAGCGACTTCACCTGGAACGCGTCCGCCGCGACCGGCTTCGTGATCCCGCTCGCCTTCGAAGGGGGAAGGGGAACCATCCACGGGCTGAGGCGGAACTTCTCCTGCCAGCCGGTCAGCGGAACCACGACCCGGAGGCGGAGCTTCCCCACCGCATCGTCGTTGACGACCACCGCCCTCCGCAGCTTGTCGATCTCGTCCCCGGTCCTCGGGCTGAAGTCGATCAGCCAGACCTCACCGCGAAGAGGATTCGCCGTCATCCGCGACATCCTCCGGGTCCATGGCCTCTAACTCGTCTTCGTCGTAACCCTCGAGTGACTCGGCGGCGAGGAACAGGGCCCGCTTCCTCTCCTCGGGCGGAGCGGAACGCAGCCGGATCGCCGCCGACGCAGGTCGATCGACGGCCTCCTCGACGACTCCCGGGAGGATCGCCTCCGCCCGCTCCGGAGTGACGATCCCCTCGGCCAGGGCCCGGAGAACCAGTTGCCGGAGCCGGGCCGGCCGCTCCCTCCCCACGAGCTCGTCCGGCTCCTGCCGTCGCCACCCGAGTGAACTCATGCGTCGCCAGAGAGCAGCCGCGTGACGGTCGGTGATGATCCCCAGGTCCGTCGCCCGGTAGATCCAGGCCGCGATGCTGAGGCCGTACTTCCGCTTCAGGTTCCGGAGTTCGGCGATGGACAGGCTGCGTCGCTTGCGCCCCAACTCGGCCCGGCAAACCTCCCGGGGAACGAGGAGTGCGGCGCCGAACCGGTACGCGGCCTTCTCCTCGTCCACCTCCGACGGCTCGAGCAGGAGATGCCCGACCTCGTGGGCGAGGTTCAGGCGACGCCGGTCGGCCGGCTCCCCGCGACCCATCACGATGACCGGGAACCTCTCGTCCGCCCAGCCCGACAGCCCGTCGAAGTCGCGGTCCTCGCCCTCGCACTCCACGACGATGCAGCCCCGGTCCTCGATCGTCTCCGTCAGGCTCTCGATGGGCAGCGTCCCCAGCTTCCAGCACGCGCGCAGCTCCTCGGCGACCTCCTCCGCCTCCTCCACGTGACGAAGGGAGCGGGGCCTCGGCAACTCCGGGGCGGAGTCGGGATCGAGCGTGCGCCGGAGTTCGACGTGACTCTCTACGAGGCGGGCCGCGAGGACCTTGACCCGGTCCTGCCTCGTCTTCGAGAGGCTCGCCCGCTTGCGGAACGCCCTCCACTCGATCGACACTCCGGGCTCGGTGAGCAAGAAGCCGGCCCGGACGCCGAGAGCCCGGCAGAGGGCACGGAAGACCGTGGGCGGAGGGGCGCTCCGGCCGCGCTCGTACTTCGAGAGCGCCGCCTTCGTGAGGCTGACGCCTTCCCGCTCGAGGCGAACCGCGAGTTCGGTCTGGGTCAGGCCGGCGGCCAGTCGGGCGTCCTTGAGTCTTTCGGGCAGCATCGGGTGCTCTCCGGGTGGTTGACAGGTTCCAAGTTTAGATGAATTCTGTCAACTGTCAACGGCTGCACCCTCCCGCCCCCTCGCCCTACTCCGCCACCACCTCCACCGGGATCGCCGGCAGCACGCCGATGAACGTCCGGCGCGTGGGGCGCCGGCTCTTCTTCGTGTCGCCCTTCGGCTGCGGCTCGTTGTAGACCGCGACGATCAGGTTGTCGGCGTACCCCGCGGGAGCCTTCGCTCCGTCGGCCCTGAGGAGGAGTTCCACGCCGCCGGGAGCAGAGCGGACCTCCACCACCTCGATCCCCTTCGGCGCTTCGTCCAGCTCGAACTTCCACTCGTCGAGCTGCGGGCGGACGGGGGAGAGAACCCGCACGATCGCCGTGTGCCCCGCACCGAGCCGCAGGGTGCCCTTCGTGGCGAGTCGAATCGGCGTCCGGCCGCGCCCCGCCCTCCGCACGAAGACGAGCATCTCCTCCGCCGGCACGAGGTGGCGGTTGAGGAACGCCTGCATCTGGTCCTCGCCGGGGCGGACGCGGCGGACGATCGCCTCGCCTCCGATCACGGCGCGGGCCTCCATCTTCAGGGCGATGGGCTGCGCCGGCGCACGCCCGGGCGCGGTCAGCGTGAACCGGACGCGGTCTCTCCCGGCCGGGATCCGCGCGCCGGACAGGCTGAAGCCCGGCAGCGAGTCCGCGAGGGAGAGGTCGATGGGACCGTCGAAGCCGTCGCGGCGGACCACGTGGGCGGTGACGATCTGCGCGCTGCCGGAGTTGACGTTGATGCAGGACGGCACGCACACGACCGTGAAGTCCGGCCGCGGGGGGCTGACGCGGAGGCGGTAGGCGAAGGTCGGGCCGCCGCGGCCCTGGGTGTCCGTGATCCGGACGGAGTAGGCGCCGTCCGCCGGCAGCTTCGCGAGGACGAACGAGTCCGCCTGGTGGGTCACGAGACCGGCCGAGCGGTCCGGGTGGTCGTCGTTCAGCGCGATCCGTTTCCCGCTCGAATCGAAGACCTCGATGAGGGAGTCGAGCGGCGAGCCGATCCGCCGCGCGTTCACCTCGATGGCCACGGTGCCGCCCGCCTTGCCGACGATCGTCAACGGGCGGATCGGGAAGGAGGGAGAG
>JBDLIY010000067.1:0-12949 GCA_039714635.1 Planctomycetota bacterium | reverse complement strand
GGACCCCGGGTATCGCGAGCAGGATGACCAGCATCCGGATCCAGCGCTTGCTCTCGACTCCGATCAACGGGACTCCCACCACTCCTGCCAGCGATCCAATACGGAGCGTACCTCGTCCGCCGACGTGAACCTCCCGACTTCCCCGAACTCCCGCTCGTGCATGCGGACGAGCCAGAGGTTCGCGTTCGCGCGGATGAACCAGTCGGGGTCGGCGAGGGCGCCGATCAGCAGCGGAGTGATGCGGTCGTCCGGCTCGCCGCGGGCCAGCGTCGGCATCATCGGGGAGCCGTATCCCTTGCGCTCGAGCGCGTCCGCGAACCAGCGGCCGGTCGACTGGCCCTGGTGTTCCTCCCACCAGCCCCGGTAGATCGCCACGAGCTCGGACTGCTTCGCCCGGGGGAAGGACTGGCAGGACATCCGCTCCAGCGCCCCCACGATGCGGGAGCGGCTGCGGCCCGCCGCGAGCGCGTCGAGCAGGTGGGGCACGGCCTCGCGGCGGCCCTTCCCGGCCAGGGAGAGGGCGGCGGCGTCCGCCACCTTCGGCGCCGGGTCGGAGAGGAGCGCGGTGAGCATTCCCATCACGGAGGGCCCGCCGATGCCGGACATCGCCTCGATGGCGTCGACCCGGATCGCCGGGTCGCTCTTCATCGAGAGCGCGATCCGCGACAGGCCCTTCATCGCGCGCTTCCCGAACTTGACGATCTCGCTCGATGCGACGTCCCGGACGACGGGGGACGAGTCGGACTTCAGGGCGAGGAGGACGGGCGACAGGGCCGAATCGAGTCCCGAGGCGGCGAGCGCCCGGACCGCGGCGATGCGACGCCCGGGGTCGTCACCGTCGAGTTCCTTCGTGAGGATCGGAACGACCTCCGGTCGCTTCAGTTCCCCGAGGGCCTCGACCGCCGTGTTGCGGATCTCGACGACCGGATCGTCCATGGCCGTTTTCAGGACGGCGACGGCGGACTCCGCCCCCGTGGCCCCGAGCCCACGCAGCGCCTCCCGCCGGACCTCCACTGCCTTGTCCGAGGTCCCGACCGTGAGGACGGGAACGGCGGCGTCGCTTTCCAGTCCGCGCACGGCCGCCCGCATCGCGGCCCGGCGGACCACCACGCGCTCGCTCTTCGCGCCGCGATCGATCTCACGTTTGCCCAGCGTGACGAGCGCGTCGGCCAAAAAGTCGATCTCCCGGGTCCCGGAGGCCCGCTCCGCCCACTCCGTGAGGAGCGGCAGGACGATGCCGCGGCCGGCGCCGGCGAGAAGCCGAGCCACGCGCTCGGAGAACGGCGTCAGCCCCTCCTCGCGACCGAGGAAGAGCGCCAGGCGGTAGCAGTCGCTGTCCGAGAGGTCCGCCTCGAGGGTCGCCAGGAGATCCAGCGCCCGGGTCCGCTGCGTGCTGGTGGTCAGGTCGTCGAGACTGCCGAGGATGAGGCCCTTCAGCCGGGCCGCGGCCGCCGCCGGCTCGGGGTTCACGGCGAAGAACTCGCCCTCCCGCCGGAGGAAGTCTTCGAAGCGCTCGTAGGTGTCCCGGTCCCAGTATCGCTGCCAGGCGTAGGCGTCGCGGACCTTCCGGAACTCGCTGATCAGCTCCAGGAGGGCGGGAGCGACGTTCCCTTTCCTCCCGGCGGCGGTCCGGCTGCGCCCGTTCACGTCGGCGGTCACGACGACCTCCGGCCCCAGGCCGGCGCGGCTCGCGCCGTCCATCACGCGCGTGGGATCCACGATCCCCGAATCCGGCAGCGGGAGGAACTTCGCCGTGAGGAGCTCCGCCAGGCGCAGGGCCTCCGGCCGGAGCAGGTGGACGAAGACGATCCCGGTGTTCTCCGGGCGGAGCGCGTCGGCGGCCTCGGTGGAGAACAACGTCATCGTGAGGGCCGGCTCGACGCCGCTGCTCGCGCGGATCCGGAGCACCTTCAGGTGGTCGGGGTCGATCTCGCGGAGCGCGCGGCGCGCCACGAAGCCGTCCCGGTTCTCGTGCCACCAGCGCCAGAGCTCCGGGACCGACCGGCGCTCGATGATCCCCGTCAGCAGCCCGAACCGGTCGCGGGCCGGCTCGGCGAGCGCCGGGAAGTCCTTGTAGAACGTCTTCCCGCCCAGGGTGTCGAGCAGGACGTCGATCACCTCGCCGTCGAGGAGCGCGTCGATCTCCGGGTGGTCGGAGTCGTGCCCGATCTCGGCCAGGGCGATCGCGGCCGCGCCACGGTTCAGCTTTTCCGCGGACTTGAAGCCGCGCGGGGAGTCGAGGAGCATCCGGATGGTCTCCTCGGTGAAGACGTCGTTCCCGCGCGTCTTGGCCGCGCGGACGAGCGCCAGCACCGCGTAGGCGGAGCGCCGGCCCTCCGGCCCCTGCGCGGTGAGGTTGAGGTCGGCGAGGATCTCGTCGTTCGCCCGGTCCGCGAGGAGACGGGACGCCTGCCGCGAGAGCTCCCAGGCCTCGTCACCCAGCAGTTCCTCCGCGTGGACGAGCGCCCGGTCGGGAGCGACTTTCACCAGCAGCCGGAACGCCGACACACGCGGGCCGGACGCCTTCTCGTCGAAGAAGGCCTCCAGCCGGGAGGCGTGCGTCGCGTTCACGTGGGAGCCGAGCCAGTGCTCCGCGGCCAGGCGGGCCGTGCGCTTCGGATGGCGGAGGAACGGCATGATCCGCTGGATACCGGTCTCGGGGGCCAGCTTGCCGAGGGCGGTGAACACCTCGGCCAGGTGGTCGGCCATCGTGGGCCGCGAGGCGACGGCCTGCAGCGCCGGCACCGAGGCGTCGCCGCCGATCTCTCCGAGCACGAAGGCGATGCCCTCGGTCAGGGCGGGCGTGGAGCTGCCGAGCCGGGCGATGAGTTTCGCCTCGACCTCGGGCCCCTCGAGGGCGAGCGTCGCCGCCGCCTCGCGCGCGTCCGTCGAAGGCCAGCCCGCGAGCTTCAGAAGCGCCGCCTCGAAGGTGTCCTCCGGAGCCTCGGGCTCCGTCTTCCCGGGCTCGGCCCCCTTCTTCGGCCCGGCCGGACGGTCGGGCTTCTCCATCTCGACTCCGTCCTTGCCCTTCTTCTTCCCCGGACGGAAACGGGGGTTCTGGGCGGCGGCGACGCCGGCGACGAGCAACAGGAGGATGGTGATTCGCAGGATTCCGGTCATGTTCTGCCTCGAAGCGCGACATTGTATCCGCCAACGCTGCTCCGGCGAATCATCGCGAACCCCTTCCTTCGCCCGGCGGGGTCACCGGGAGGTCACGCCGTCACGAGCGAGATCCGCCTCCCCCACCGGCGGAGGAGCACGCGCCGGACCTCGCGGCCCGTCCGCCCCTCGAGGGCCACGTCCGCCCGGACGAGCGCGAAGGCGTCCTCCCGCGCGGCTTCCAGCAGCACCCGGTCCCCGGCCAGGCTCGCGAGTTTCAGGTCCGGGAGACCGTGCTGGCGCGTCCCGAAGATCTCCCCGGGCCCGCGAAGTTCCAGATCCTCCTCGGCGATCCGGAAGCCGTCCGTCGTCTCCGTCATCACCTCGAGGCGGCGGCGCCCCTCCTCCGTCTTCGGCTCGCCGAGGAGGAGCAGCGTGCTCTCTCCCCCGCCGCGGCCGATCCGCCCCCGGAGCTGGTGGAGCTGGGAGAGGCCGTAGCGCTCGGCGTGGACGATGGCCATGACGGTGGCGTTCGGCACGTCGATCCCCACCTCCACCACCGTCGTCGCGACGAGGATCCGGTCCGTCCCCTCGCGAAAGCGCCGCATGGCCTCGTCCTTGTCCGCGCGCTTCATCCGCCCGTGGACGAGGCCGATCGGAACGCCGGGGAAGACGTCCGCCCGGAGCTTCGAAACCTCGGCGGTGGCGGACTTCAGCGGCATCTCCTTCGATTCGTCGACGAGGGGGTAGACGAAGAAGGCCTGCCGACCGCCCCGGATCTCCTCCCGGATGATCTCGTACGCTTCGTCGATCCGCTCCGGCGGGAACCACTCCGTTACCGGCGGCGTGCGCCCCGGCGGCATCTCGTCGATCACGGAGAAGTCCATGTCGCCGAACGCCGTCAGCGTCAGCGTCCGGGGGATCGGCGTGGCCGTCATGAAGAGCGCGTCCGGCCGGACGCCCTTCCGCTTGAGGTCGGCGCGCTGGAGGACGCCGAAGCGATGCTGCTCGTCCACGACGACGAGGCCCAGGTCGTGGACCTCCACGTCGCCCTGGATGAGGGCGTGCGTGCCGACGGCGACGTGGATGCTCCCGTCCGCGAGCCCCGCCAGGAGTTCCCGCCGCTCCGCCGCCCGCAGTCCGCCCCGGAGCAGCTCGATGCGCACCTGGGAGTTCGCGAGCCAGGTGGAGAACGTCCGGAAGTGCTGCTCCGCGAGGATCTCCGTCGGCGCCATGATCGCGGCCTGGCGGCGATTCGCGACCGCGAGGAGGATCGCGTAGATCGCCACCGCCGTCTTGCCCGACCCGACGTCGCCCTGGAGCAGCCGGATCATCGGCTTCGGCTCGCACATGTCGGCCGTGACCTGCCGGACGGCCCGCTCCTGGGCGCCGGTCAGCGTGAACGGCAGCCGGGCGCGGATCCGCTCGTCGATCTTCTCCGTCCACCGGAAGCGCTCTCCCGTCTCGTCGCCCTTCAGACGCCGGCGGCGCAGGGCGAGGGCGCACTGCAGCAGGAACAGCTCGTCGTACTTCAGCCGCTCCGCGGCCGGTTCGAGGGCCTCGAGGGTGTCCGGGAAATGGAGGGTGGGCAGCGCGTCCGGCAGCGGCATGAGGCCGCGGCGTTCGAGCGTCTCGCCGGGCAGGTACTCCGTCAGCAGGGGCCCCGCGAGTTCCAGCGCGTTGTGGACCATCCGCCGCATCATCCCGGCGCTGATCCCCTTCGTCAGCGGGTAGATCGGCACGACGCGCCCGGTGTGGAGCATCGCCTCCTCGGGATCGTCGGGGATCTTCTCCACCTCCGGTCCCGTGATCTGCAGGCCCCGCTTCGCCTCCACCTTCCCCGTGACGACGACCTCCTCCCCTTCCGCGAACTGGTTCCGGCGAAAGGGCTGGTTCCAGAACGCGAGGTCGATCACGCCGGAGTCGTCGTGGATCGAAACGGTGACGAGCGAGAGGCGTCCGCGCATGCGGCGGAAACGGACGTCGGAGACGGCGCCGGACACGGTGACGACCTCCCCCGGCACGACGTCGCCGATCGGCGTCAGGCGCCCGCGGTCCTCGTAGCGGCGGGGGTAGTGGTGGAGGAGATCCTCCACGGTCTCGATCCCGAGCGCGGCGAGGGAGCGGGCCCGGCCGGGCCAGATGCCGTTCACGGACTGGACGGGATCCTGTAGATCCAGGTCGCCACCTCCTCTGGAAGCGAGCCCGGGGTGCGGGCTCGGGGTGCGGTCGGTCGTCGCGGATGCTAACATACGCGCCGCGACCGACACTTTCTCGACCGGGTGACCGAATGGCCGGCCCACGCACGCTGATTTTCGCCCTCCTGACCCTCGCGTTCCTCCTCCCCGCCGTCGCCGACGAGGCCGACGTGGAGACGCTCCACCGCCGCGTCATGGACGCCGAGATGAAGGCCACCGAGCTGACGACGCGGCTGGAGACGCTCTACCTGGCGGTCCAGGCCGACTTCGAGCTCTTCCGGAACAAGCCCTGGCGCCGGCTGGCGGCGCCTCTCGTCGCGGCGACCGAGCGACGGATGGACGGTCTGCGCACGGATCCGGAGAAGGAAGGCAAGGCCCTCGGGGACGAGTTCGCGGCCGCGGACGTGGTCACCGAGGCCAGCGCGCGGCGACTCGCGGCGGCGGCGGCGGCCCGCGCGGCGGAACTCGAGCGCGGCGAGTCGATGAGCGCGGCGGACCTTCTGAAGCACGCCGCGGGGGTCGTCTTCCCGAAGGAGACGTTTCCGGACTGCTGGGACGCGAGGTTCACGGATCTGCCGCTCGTGACGGAGTGGAAGGAGGCGAACGAGGTCCTCGCGAAGGCGAAGGCCGCGCACGCGGCCGCGACGAAGGAGTCCGCCGTCGAGCCGAACGCCCCGGCCGGCATGGTCCTCGTCCCGGAAGGCCGCTATGTGTGGGGCCCGTGGACGGGCTGGGAGAACGGCCTGAAGAAGAACAAGGCCGGGAAGACGAAGGTCGCCGCCTTCTTCATCGACGTGACGGAGGTCACGAACGGGCGGTACCGGAAGTTCCTCGAGGCGGCGCCGAAGAAGCAGCGGGAGGGCCTGCTCGCGGAGGGCTTCTCGCTGGACGACGAGGGCGACCTGGTCGTCGCGAAGGGCTGGGATGCCCGGATGCCGGCGCGCGGCATGACGCATCCCGCGGCGACGGCCTGCGCGAAGTACCTCGGGAAGCGCCTGCCCACCGAAGCGGAGTGGGAGATCGCGGCCCGCGGGGACGGTGCGCGCGTCTACCCCTGGGGCGACGAGTTCGGGAAGGGCGTCTCGAACACGAAGGAGACGGGAAAGGGCGGGCCCGTGCCGGTCGGCACGATGAAGCACGATCGAAGCCCCTTCGGCGTCCTCGACATGGGCGGAAACGTCTCGGAGATGACGTCGACGCTGAAGAACCGGGACCGCGTGAAGGGGAAGCTCGGCCCGGAGCACGCCTTCATCCACCGCGGCGGCAACTACGACGAGGACGAGGAGTCGGCCCGCGTCTCCCACCGGTTCCCGATCATGGCGGTCCGGAAGCGCGAACCGGCGGTGGGCTTCCGCTGCGCCCTGTCGAAGAGGGACTGGAAGCGGAAGTAACGGAGCATCGCTGACAGGCGTCGGTTTTTCACCGGCCCGCGAAGTCCAGCCGCACCCGCACCCGCCGCTCGACCGCGTCGTCCCCGTCGTCGGATTCCGCCTCCGGCGCCGCGCCAGCACCGGCCGGCGCCTTCTTCCCGCGGCCGTTCACGCGATCGACGCGGACGCCGGGCCGCTCCTCGAGCAGGCAGGTCACGAACTCGATCTCCGCCGCCGTCAGGGCCAGAACCATCCCCGCCACGTCCCCGGACGGGCCCTGGACGACCCGCGCCTCCCCGGCCCCGGCCGCCTCCCGGTCCCGCTCGCCTTCGCGGCTGCGACGGCTCCGGAGTTCGGCGAGGATCACTCCGGCGGCGGCGTCCGGCTCGGCGCCGCGAACGGAGTACCTCCGGACGTCGCCGGACCGGACGCGCTCCTCGAGTCCTCCCGCCTTTCCGGCGGGCGGAGCGTCCGCGCCGAGGCCGGCACCCGTGTCCATCACGTCCTGCGGCGCAGCGGACGGGGCGGAAGGGGGCTTCTTCGGCAGATCCGCCGGCTCTCGCGTCCCCGGCCCCGACTCCCACCGCTCCGGCGCGGAGATCTTCTCGACGGGCGCCTCGTCGGTCGCGGCCACCTCCAGCGCCTCCTCCACCGGCGCATCGAAGAGGGCGAAGCGCGCGACGATCAGCAGGCACGCGGCGGCGGCCAGCGGCACGAGCCACCGGATCGGCGCCGGGCGGCGCTTTCGGGGCAGGCACGCGACGACGTCCGGGGCCAGGCTCCGGCCGAGTTCGGGCGCGGGGATCTCGCGGACGAGGCCGACGACGTCCTCGAGCCCGGCGGCGCGGCTCCGACACTCCGCGCACGTCTCCAGGTGCTCGCGGAGTTCCTTCGCCTCGGCATCGGTCAGGGCACCGTCCAGGCGGGCGCTCAGGAACTCGCGGGCGCATCCGCAGTTCATGCCGCGCCTCCCTTCCGCCGGGCCGAGAGCAGCGGCAGGAGCGCTGTCCGGAGGGTCCCCCTCGCCCGGAAGAGGCGCGACCGCACGGTGCCGATCGGAACGCCGGTGATCCCGGCGATCTCGTCGTAGGCGAGGTCCTGCATGTCGCGGAGGACGACGACCTCGCGGGCGTCCGGCTCCAGGGCGGCGATCTGCTCGAGGGCCAGTTCGTGGAGCTCGCGCCGGCCGAGGATCTCCCCGGGGCTCTCCGCCGGATCGGGCGGGAGCGGCGGCGGGCCGTCCTCGCGGCCGCCGAGGGCGTCCAGGGAGACCGGCTTCACCTTCCGCCGTGTCTTCCGTTTCCTCAGTTCGCTCCGCGTCAGGTTCAAGGCGATCGTGTAGAGCCAGGTCGAGAACCGGGCTCCCTCCCGAAAGGTGTCGAGTTTCGACCAGGCCCGGAGAAACACCTCCTCAGCCAGGTCCCGCGCATCCTCCGAATGGCCGAGGATCCGGTAGATCGTCGCGAAGATCCGTTTCTCGTAGCTCTCGACGATCTCCCCGAAGGACGCCGTGTCCCCCGCGAGACATCGCCGGATGAGCTCGCCTTCGCGCTCCGGGCTCGACCGTCGGTTCTCTGGCATTAGACCCCTCCGGCGCGTGCCGGTTCCCTCGAATGTGCGAAACCGGGATCGGAACGAGTTGCGCCCTGGAGGCCGAAGCGGCCCTCCGGAGATGCGATCCCCTGCGTGGGGCGCCCCCTCCCGCTCTCGCACCGAGGGAAGTGCTGCGCGATGCTCACACCCTGAATGTACGAGATTCCGGCGGCCGGGTTACCTCCTCTCCGGACAAGCCCTTTGCGATCGGCGGGCGACGCATGAGAATGGCGGCGTCGGGCCGGACGGGGCCGGCCCCCGAATTCCATCGCGAGATTCGAACGCCAGGAGGCAGCTGTGAGCACCTTGAAGCCCGGAGTGGTCACCGGCCAGGACTACCGGACGCTGATCGACGCGTGCAAGGAGGGCGGCTACGCCCTGGCCGCGGTCAACGCCACGAGCACGCACACCGTCAACGCGGTCATGGAGGCCGCGGCGGCGAACCAGGCCGACGTCATCATCCAGTTCTCAAACAGCGGCGCGGCCTTCTTCGCCGGCAAGGGCATGGCCGACGGCGACCTCGCGAAGGTGGTCGGCGGCGTCTCGGCCGCCCGTCACATCCACCTCCTCGCCGAGTACTACGGCATCTGCGTCGCGGTCCACACGGACCACGCGAACCGGAAGCTCATCCCCTGGGTCGAGGGGCTCCTCGACGAGGGCGAGAAGCACTACGAGGCGCACGGGAAACCGCTCTTCTCCTCTCACATGCTCGACCTCTCGGCCGAGGACCTCGAGTTCAACCTGTCCGAGAGCGCCCGGATCCTCGAGCGGATCGCGGCGCTCGACATGAGTCTCGAGATCGAGCTCGGCGTGACCGGAGGCGAGGAGGACGGCGTCGGCACGGAGTTCGACGACGCGGCGGACAACGCGCACCTCTACACTCAGCCGACGGACGTGCTCCAGGCCTACGAGCGCCTGAACCCTCTCGGCCACTTCTCGGTCGCGGCCAGTTTCGGCAACGTCCACGGCGTCTACAAGCCGGGCAACGTGAAGCTGAGGCCCGAGATCCTCGAAGCGTCCCAGACTCTCGTGTCGGACGAGCACGCGACGGGGAACAACCCGCTCCACCTCGTCTTCCACGGCGGCTCGGGCTCGGAGAAGGACAAGATCGCGCAGGCGATCGGCTACGGCGTCTTCAAGATGAACATCGACACGGACACGCAGTTCGCGTTCGCGAAGTCGGTCGGCGCGTACGTCGAGGAGCACGGCAAGGCGTTCAGACACCAGATCGACCCGGACGACGGCACGCCCTTCAAGAAGCAGTACGACCCGCGCAAGTGGACGCGCGAGGGCGAGCTGGGCATGGTCGCCCGCCTGAAGGAGGCCTTCGAGGACCTGGGCTCGGCCGGCCGCTCGCTGGCCCACTGACGTTCTCTACAGGTCCCGCTTGAACACGAAGTCCGGGTAGAGCTTCACGTTCAGCACCAGGCCGATCGCCAGCGTCAGGGAGAGCAGGCTCGACCCGCCGTAGGAGAGGAACGGGAGCGTCAGGCCCGTGATCGGGGCCAGGCCCACCGTCATGCCGACGTTCACCGCGATCTGGACGAACAGCAGCGTGAACACGCCTCCGGCCAGGAGCTTCCCGGACGGTTCCGTCGTCGTCACCGCCACATCGGCCACGAGTAACAGCAGCACCAGGTAGAGGCCCAGCACCAGCATCGAACCGAGGAACCCCCACTCCTCCGCCACGACCGTGAAGATGAAGTCCGTCTCGTTGTACGGGACCTGCTGGGCGCCCTCCATCAGGCCCTTGCCCGTCACGCCGCCGCTGCCCACCGCGATCTTGCTGCGGATCATGTGGTAGGCCTCGTCCTGGCTCATCTTCTCGCCCCTCGCCGAGGACTGGAACAGGAACGCATCCACGCGATTCCGCTGGTAGTCCTTGAGGAAGCCGAGGTAGATGATCGGAAGGCAGATGATCCCCATCAGCATCACCAGCGCCAGGTGCTTCGCCCGCGCGCCGGCCAGCCACAGCATCACGAAGAGGATCGGCAGGAACAGGATCGCCGTGCCGAGGTCGGGCTGCTTGAGGATCAGCGCCATCGGGAAGAGCGTCACCGCGAACGGTTTCACGAGGCCGCGCAGCTTCTTGTAGTCGTCCTGCCACCGGATCAGCCGGGCCAGCGCCAGGATCAACACCACCTTCATGAACTCCGACGGCTGGAGCAGCGTGAACCCGAGGTTGACCCAGCGCCGCGCGCCGTTGATCACCGTGCCCGCGAACATGACGAAGACGAGCGCCAGGATCCCCGCGCCGAAGACGAGCCACGCATGGTCGAGCATCACGCGGTAGGGAACGCGCAACATGAGCGCGAGGATCCCCGCGGAGATGAGGATCCACATCAGCTGTTTCTTCCAGAACGCGATGTAGATGCCTCGCGACGGGTCGTAGCCGGCGGAGTAGACGAAGAGAACGGACAGCCCGGACAGCACCATGAGGACGGAGAGGATCCGCCAGTCGATGCGGGCCAGGCGCGGGGTCGAGAGGCCGTTCATTCCTTCGTGAACTCCCGGAGGAACTCGACGCAGACCGGCCCCGCCACGCCTCCGCCGTAGCCCTTCACGTCCACGAAGCAGCAGGCGAACGCGATCCGCGGCGCCTCCCGCGGCGCGTACCCCGCGAACCACGCCACGTTCCGCATCCCGCCCGGCAGGTCGCCCGTCCCGGTTTTCCCCGCCGTCCGGAACTCCCCGAGTTCCGTCTTCGCCGCGGTCCCGTGGTCCACGACGGCCTCGAGGCCCTTCCGAATGGCCTCGAGCGCGTGCGGCTCGAGGATCCTCGTCCCTTTCCCGGTGCCGCCGAGGACCAGGCTCGGCTTCACGCGGCGCCCGCCGTTCGCGACGAGCGCCATGAGCCGCGCCACCTGGATCGGCGTCACGAGGAGTGCCCCCTGCCCGAACCCGACCTGCCACGTCTCGCCGCGGTGCCAGGTCGATGACTTCAACCCGCCGCGGAAGTCCTCGTCTTCTCTCCTCCGCCGCTCGTCTGTCTCGAACCGCCGCGCCCTCCATTCGCGGTCCGGGACGAGCCCGGCGGGCTCGCGGGTGATCCCCAGCCCCGTCGGCTCACCGAACCCGAGATGTCGCGCCCACCAGGAGAGGAGGTCGATCCCCATGAGGTCCGCCGCGTGGCCGAAGTAGCCGTTGCAGGACTCCGCGAGCGCGCCGGCGAGGTCGACGCCCTCGTGGACGTGCCCGTGGCAGCCGATTCCATGCCACTTCCCGGTGCAGTCGAAGATCTCCGCCGGATCGAGCTCGGCGCAGCCCACCCCGGCGATCGCGGTAACGACCTTGAAGACGGATCCCGGCACGGTCGGCGTGAAGGCCAGGTTCACGCCGTCCTCCTTCCGCGCCCACCCGACGAAGGTGACGACCTCCCCGGTCTCCGGATCCATCGCCACGAAGAACGCACCGCGCGCGCCGTGCCGGGCCCCTTCCCTCTCGAGGACCTGACCGATGTGGTTCTGGAGATCGAGGTCGATCGACGAGGGGACGGACTCACCGTCCTGCGCCGGAATCTCCTGAAGGACCGCGCGCACACCGCCACGGGGGGCGCGGTCCACGACCCGGTGGCCGTCCCGGGACGCGAGCCGCTCCTCCAGCGCCCTCTCGAGGCCGCTGCGCCCGATCCGCATGCGGTAGATCTCGGAGTGGGAGAAGCCGTCTTCGAGGTATTCGTCGATCTCCGCCTGGAAGATACCGCTCACGCGACCGACGATGTCCCGCACGTGCGGTCCGCCCACCCGGGCGCGGCGCCAGATGGACCGGATCGTCAGCCCCCGGTAGCGCGCCGGGTCGAGCGAGACTTCCTTCACGACCGCCGGCGGAACATCCTTCGCGAGCGTCCACTTCCAGGCCGCGTAGTCCCGCTCGACGCGGGCTTCCTTGACGCGCGTTTCCGTCTTCTCCGCTCGCGCGAGGACGCGGTCGACGTGCCGCCGCCAGTCCTTCCGCACCGAGTCGAGCGCCGCGGCACACTCCGCCTCCGTCCGACCCAGGAGCGCCGGCAGCCGGGAGAAATTCTGTTCCGGTCCCGGATCGAACTTCCGCGCGCGGCACCCGCGGCACCGGCCGGGCGGCTCCTCGTCGACGCTCACCGCCGGCCGGCCGCACTCCCGGCAGATCCAGTTCGTTCCGTCGAAATGGTCCAGCCGGACCATCAGGTCCTGCTCCAGCCGGTCCGTGGCGAGAACCGCGCCGTGGCGGTCGAGGATCTCCCCCCGCCGGGCGGCGAGACGGATGCGGCTGCGGGACAGTTCCCGCGACTTCTCCCGCCACTCCTCGGCGTCGAGAACCTGCATCGTGAACAGCCTGGCCCCCAGCACGCCGAACCAGAGCAGGACGAGCGCGTAGACGATCCTCAACCGGCGCTCAAACAACCCCGTCTCCTTCCCGGAATCCCTCGGTCAGACCGAACCATCGATCGGCGGCGGCGAGCCACGGAAACGCCGCCCCCGTCAACAGGGAAAGGAGAACCGCCCCGGGAAGCGCGCCCGCCAGCCGGAAATCCGGCTCGGCCACCGAGAGGCGGACGAGGAGCGCGAGGGAGACGAACAGGGTGAGGACCGTCGCGAGCACGCCCTGGGTGCCGACGTGGGCGGAGAAGAAATACCCCCGCACGTGGACGAGCACGAACGCCGCGAGGCCGAAGAGGAACGCGTGCAGGCCGAGCGGCGAGAGGGACAGGAG
>JBDLIY010000066.1:0-13035 GCA_039714635.1 Planctomycetota bacterium | reverse complement strand
TGCCGCCCGGACCGCCGGGCTGCGGCTTCGGCGGGTTCGCGTTGCCGCCGCCGGCGTTCGCTCCGCCGGCGCCGTTGCCGGCGTTCTGATTCCGCTTCTTCAGGGCCTGGCCCACGAGGTTCTTGAGGATCCCGTTCGCGCAGTTCTGCGCGTTCTGCTGGCGAGCCTGCTGCTGGTTCTGCTGCTGGTTCTGGTTCAGCGCGCCGGCCGCGTTCTGGGCCTTGTTCTGATTCTGATTCTGGTTCTGGTTCTGGTTGCCGAGGCCCGCGGGGGGAGGAGGCGGAGGGGGACGGTTGCCGGGGTTGTTGTTGCCCCCGTTGTTGTTCCCGCCGTTGTTGTTCCCGCCGTTGTTGTTTCCGCCATTGTTGTTGCCGTTGCCGTTCCCGCCGCCGGGAGGGGGCGGAGGAGGCGGGGGAGGCCGCTGTCCACCACCGCCGCCGCTTCCGCCGCTTCCGCCGCTTCCGCCGCTTCCGCCACTTCCGCCGCTTCCGCCGCTTCCGCCACTACCGCCGCCGGGGCCACCGCGGGCCCACGCGTTCTCCGCCGCGACGACGAAAACGAGCGCCAGTGCGAGGGACAGGACCAGGATCACCTTGCGCATGTCAGTCTCCTTCTCTGCATCCTACCCCATGGATGGCAACCGGCGTGCCACGTCCGAAGTCGCGACTTCCGGCTCGAACCGCCCCCCGATTCCGACGGAATTGTCACGAATCCGACAATTTTGTCGGGTCGATGCCGTACTTGTCGATCTTGTACCGGAGAACGCGCTCGGGCAGTCCGAGCGACCGGGCGGCCCGGGCCTTCACGCCGCGCTCGCGCCGGAGGGCGCGGCGGATCGCCCGGCGCTCGATCTCCTCGACGAGCTCCGGCAGGGTCCGCCCCTCGAGCGGATCGAGGTCGACCTCGGCGCGGAGCGGGCGGACCACCTGGTCGGGCAGGTCGTCGACGCCGATCGTCTCCCCGGGCGCCAGGATGACGGCCCGCTGGACGACGTTCATCAGCTCCCGGACGTTGCCCGGCCAGGAGTAGCGCAGCAGAACATCGTGCGCCTCCGGGGAGACGCGCCGCTCCCCGATCCCGGCCTCGGCCCGGAATCGCTCCACGAGCTTCGGCAGCAGCGCCGCGGTGTCCTCCGGCCGCTCGCGCAGGGGCGGGATGCGGATCGCGATGACCTGGATCCGGTAGTAGAGGTCCTCGCGGAAGCGGCCCGCCGCGACCTCGGCCGGCAGATCGCGGTTCGTCGCGGCCAGGATGCGGACGTCCACCGGGCGGGAGGCGTTGTCGCCGACGCGGACGATCTCGCGCTCCTCGAGGACGCGCAGGAGCTTCACCTGCATGGCCGGCGTCATCTCGCCGATCTCGTCGAGGAGGATCGTCCCGCCGTCCGCCTCCTCGAAGCGGCCGGTCCGGTCGCGGTGGGCGCCGGTGAACGCGCCTTTCACGTGGCCGAAGAGTTCCGTCTCCAGGAGGTTCTCCGGCAGTGCGGCGCAGTTCACGCGGACGTACGGCCGGTCGGCCCGGGGGCTGTGGGCGTGGATCACCTCGGCGATCCGCTCCTTCCCGGTGCCGCTCTCGCCCGTCAGCAGGACGGTGGAGTCCGTGGGCGCGACCCTCAGGGCGATCGAGAGGACCTCCTGCATGGCCGCCGATTCCGTCACGAGCCCTTCCACGTCGACGCGCTCGCGCAGGCGGTCGCGGAGGGTCTCCACCTCGCGCGCCATCCGCCGCCGGTCGAGGACGCGACGGACACGGAACTCCAGGACGGTAAGGTCCACCGGCTTCGTCAGGAAGTCGTCCGCGCCGTGGCGGATCGCCTCGACCGCGGCCTCGACGCTGCCGTGGGCGGTGACCACGATGAAGTCGACCTCCGGATCGTCCTCGCGGACCGAGCGGAGCAGCTCGATCCCGCTGTCCCCGGGCAGGCGCAGGTCGGTGATCACGAGGTCGACGCGCTCGGAGCGGAGGATCTCGCGGGCGGCGTCCGCGTCGCCCGCCTCGCGGGTCGCGACGCCGAGGGAATCGAGGAAGCCCGCCAGCTGCTCCCGCTGGGCCGGGTCGTCTTCCACGACGAGGATCGTGTCATCGCTCATCCGGCAACCTCAGGACGAAACGCGCCCCGCCTTCCGGGGCGTCTCCCACTTCGACGCGACCGCCGTGCCGGGCCGCCACGGAACGCACGATTCCCAGGCCCAGCCCGGTGCCGCCGGACCGGTTCGTGGCAAAGTACTCGAAGATCCGCTCGCGGTCCTCCCTCGGGACCCCGGGACCGCCGTCCCGGACCTCGATCTCGATTCTCCCGCGGCGCCGCCGCCAGGCGACCGCCACCGGACCGTCGGGGCAGGCCTGCCCGGCGTTGCGGAGCAGGTTCGCCACCGCCTTCAGCACGGCGTCGGGATCGACGCGGACGTTCGGATCGGCCCCGGGGGCCTCGACGGCGGCATCGGGGAATTCGTCGCGGACCGCCTCGCGGATCAGGGCCGTGAGGTCGACGTTCCGGAGCTCGAGGGGCCGGGGCCGACCGAGCTCGAGGAACTCCGCCACGGTGCGGTCGAGGCGGCCGACCTCGCGGCGGACTCCGGGGATCAGCTGTTCGAGGAGACCCGCGTCGGGGGCGCGATCGCGCGACGCCCGCTCGAGCCGCTGGACGGCCATGCCGATCGCGTTGAGCGGGCCGCGGATCTCGTGCGCGACGCCGGCGGCGAGGCGGCCCATCGACGCGGTCTTCTCCTGCTCGGCGATCCGACGCTCGAGGGTGGCCTCGCGCCGCCGCCGGGCGCGCACGACGAGGGCGATCGTCGCCGCGCCGACCGCCCCGACGAGAAGCAGCACGGCGGTGAAGAGGAAGATGCTCTCCCGGCCGCGTTCGATCACGGCACGGACGGGCTCGTCGCGGAGGCCGACGCGGAGGACGGCCGGAGGGAAGCCGGGCCAGTCGGCGTCGATCCGGACTTCGATCACGTCCGGGACCGTGCTCCACCGCGCGGGCTCGACGTCCCCGTGGACGAGGAGGACCGCCCCGTCCTCCCGGCTCCCGATGCCGAGCCAGGCGATCGCCTCGGACCGGGACGCGGTCGCCAGCACCTGCGAGAGGCCGGCCTCCCGCTGGAACGTTCTCAGCTCTTCGGCGTCGTGGCGGATCAGCAGGAACCCGCCCGTCTCGGGCAGGCGCAGTCCGAGGAGGAAGTCGACGCGGGTGCCCCAGAGGTTGTCGCCGAACACGACCACGTGGTCGCGATCGGCCAGCCCGGCCTCGCGGATCTTCCGGATGAGGTCCGTGGCAACCATCGGCGGAAGGCCGGCGCGATCGACGGGGGACGGGACGGCCGCGGGCGCGGACCCGGCCAACTCGTGGCGGGCGACGATGGCGAACGTGGTGTCGAGGAGGAGGGCGCTCTTGACCCGGTGCCGGGTCGTGAAGCGGCGCAGGACGACCTCTTCCCGACCGGGAGCGGCCGCCAGCTCGCGGTCCAGATCGCGGCCGAGTTCGAGGAAACGATCGGCGAGGAGGCGTTCGACGGCCCGGCTGGCGGCGAGGCTCTTCTCGATGCCGGCGGAGACCGCGACGAGCAGGGCGCGGCCCCCGGCCTCCGCGGCGGCCCGGGCTCTCCGCTCGGTCTCGACGAGGGAGAAGGCCGCGTAACCGAGAATCAGGGCGACGCCGGCGGCGGCTGCGACGGTGAAAACGAGTGCTCTCCTCACGGCCGCCGCACCAGGTCCGGGTCGGTGGCGATGCGTCGGACGCTCCCGATGAACGCCGCGTAGCCTTCGGCGAGCCCGTCGATCCGCAGCCGCTCGGTCTTCCGGTGGCCGTCCTCCCCGACGCCGATGCCGACGCAGCTCGCGGGGATTCCGACGCTGAGAGGAATGTTGGCGTCCGTGGAGGAGGCGATCTCGTCCGCCGGATCGAGGCCGGCCTCGACGCGGGCGGCACGGAGGTGATCGAAGAGCGGATGGTCCGGGTCGAGAGTTCCGGCCGGGCGCGACCCGATGCCGGCCCACTCGACCGAGAGCGGATCGTCCCCGGCGAAGCGGTCGTGCATGAGGTCGATGCACGCGTCGCGGAGGTTCACGACGATTTCGGCATCGAGGGAGCGGAGGTCGAGGTCGAGGGTGGTCTCCTCGGCGATCGAGTTGATGGAGTTGCCGCCGTGGAGGGTGCCGACGTTCAGCGTCGTCTTCGGCCGCTCGGGCCGGACGAGGGCGTAGAACTCGAGGACGAGGGCGGAGGCGGCGGCGATGGCCGACGGCGCGCCGGCGTCGCCCCAGGAGTGGCCGCCGGGGCCGCGAACGGTGATGCGGAGGCGTTCGGAGCCGACGCCGCCCGTGACGAAGGCGTCGCGCATGGCGCCCTCGACGGCGAGGAAGGCGTCGACCTCGTCGCCGCGCTCCGTCATGAAGTGGCGCGCGCCGCGCAGGTCGCCGGTGCCCTCTTCGCCGACGGTGGCGACGAGGAGAACGCGGCCGAGGCCGTCGCGCGCCTGGTCTCCGCCAAGGTCGCGGGCGAGGCCGACGAGGGCCGCGACGCCCATGGAGTTGTCGCCGATGCCGGGCGCGTGCAGCCAGCCGTCGCGCTCCTCGACCTCGATCTCGGCCAGGTCGGGAAAGACGGTGTCGAGGTGCGCGGCGAGGGCGACGCACGGGAGGCGGTCGTCGCCGGGGATCTCCGCGACGACGTTTCCGGCGGAGTCGGTCGTCACTCCGAGGCCGAGGTCCCGGAACATCCGCGCGACGAACTCGCCCCGCGCCCCCTCGTCCCCGGTCGGCGCGGACACCCCGCAGATTGCGACGGCATCGCGGATGAGTTCATCGATCGACATGCGCGCAACTTACCACACCCCGAATCCGGTAATACGGAGGCGGAACCGTTTTTCCCGGATTCAGATCGGGCGCGGGCGCGGGCTCTTCGGGGGCGGGGCCGGCTTCTCGGCGGCCGTCGCCAGGTCGGCGCCCGTCCAGCCCAGGAACCGGTTCCGCGCGCGGTCGTCGGCGTCCTCGATCGGGCGCAGCACGCGGTCGACGTCCGGGGCCTCCCCCGCCGTCACCACGATCTTGCGCAGGCGGCTCCGCCGCGCGATCGTCAGCGCGACCTCGTCCCCCGGCGCGCGCTCGGCCAGGCGTTCCTTCAGATCGCCCAGGCGCCAGCCGTCGATGGCCACCAACTCGTCGTCCGCCGCCAGCCCCGCGGCTTCCGCCGGCGTGCCCGCCAGGACCTCGCGGACCTTCACCTTGCCGCCGTCCTTCTTCGTCGTGACGCCCAGGTACGCCTTCGGCTCCTCGTCCGCCTTCTCCGGCACCAGCTCGAGCCCGAACGCCGCGAACGCCGCCTCGAAGGGCAACTCCTCCGTCGTGTGCACCCAGGCCGCGATCTCGTCCGCCAGCGAGCGCCCCGCCGCCTCCTCGAGGAAGCCGAGCAGTTCCTCCTCCGTGTACCCTTCGCCGGGCCGCGCACGGTACTGGGCCCAGAGCGCCCGCATCACGTCGTCCAGGCTGCGCTCGCCCTCCGTCGCCTCGCGGATCGTCAGGTCCAGGAGGAGCGCCACGAGCGCCCCCTTCAGGTAGTAGCTGATCGTCGCGTTGCGGATGCCCTCGTGCGGCCGGTAGAGCTTGATCCACGAGTCGAACGACGACTCCGCCACCGGGTCGACGAGGCGGCCGGGCGTCTCCAGCGAGACTCGGATCATCCGCGCGAGGTTGTCGAGGAACTCCGGCACCGGCAGCAGGTCCGCGGCCAGCAGGATCCGGTCCTGGTAGTAGCTCGTGAAGCCCTCCGCCACCCACAGCAGCCGCGTGTAGTTCTCGTTCTGGTAGTCGAACGGCCCCAGCTCGCGCGGCCGGATCCGCTTCACGTTCCAGAGGTGGAAGTACTCATGGGAGATGAGCGAGAGCGCCCCCCGGTACTTCCGCTCCGGCCGGAAGGAGAACGGCGCGAAGCCGCACACCGACGAGTCGAGGTGCTCCAGCCCGCCGCCCGCGCCCTCGAGGACGTGGTAGATGAACGTGTAGCTCGCGGACGGGTGGTCGCCCGCGAACATCTCCGTCGCCGCGTGGCAGATCGTCGCCGTGTCGCCGAGCAGCTCGTCGCGGTCGAAGTTGCCCTCGCCGTAGAGCGCGATCCGGTGCGGCACGTCCCCCACCTCGAAGGTGAGCACCTGGTGCGTGCCGATCTCCAGCGGCGCGTCGAGCAGCGCGTCGAGGTTCTCCGCGGTGTACGTGGCCTCTCCCGTCAGGGGAAGCTGGGTGGCAGTGCGCCAACCCTCCGGCGCCTCGACGGCGACGGTCACGCGCTCCGCCTCGCGCCCCTCGACGAAGAGATACGTCCCCGCCGGGTGGAGGAAGGCGTGGTCCGCGTCGACGTGGCTCGTCCGGACCGTCAGCTCGTTCGCGTAGACGCGGTACGACACGTCCACGCGCTTCCCGGGCTTGGCGTCGATGAGCCAGCGGTTCTTTTCGATCTTCTCGACCCCGACCGGGTCGCCGCTCACGCGGGCGGCCGTGACCCCCGAAACGTGCCGCGAGAACTCCCGCACGAGGTAGGAGCCGGGCGTCCAGACCGGCATGGCGACGACGAGCCCCTCGGGAGCGTCGTCGATCTCCATCGTGACGTGGACGAAGTGGTCGGAGGGACGGGGGATCGAAATCCGGTAGCGGACGCATGCTTTCGCGCTCATCCGGGCATCATGCCCGATCCGGCGGCCGGGCCAAAAAGAAGGAGGCCGCCCGGACGGACGGCCTCCCCCGCTCGACACTTCTCTCGGGGCGCTACTTGAAGTTGAACGTCAGGTTCCCGGCGGTCGTCACGTAGACGATCTTCCCCGTGATCGAGATGCCCGGGATGAACTTCAGGTTCTGCCAGATCGAGCTGTAGAGCGCGGGGTCGAACGCGTCCGTCCCCAGGTCGATCGGCAGGCTCTCCGGGGAGATCTCCGAGAGCTTGAGCTTGATGCTCTGCTTCGGGGCGTCCGGGACCTTGAACGTGAGGTCGTAGATCAGGTCCGTGAGCTGCACGTCTTCGCCGGTCTTGTTGACGAGCTTTCCGTCCACGTCGAAGGTGAGGCCTGCCACGCCGCCGCCGGCCTTCTGCTCCTTCTCGTAGAACTTCTGCGCGAGAGTCTCCGCCTTCACGCAGCCCGCCCAGGCCTTGATCCAGTTCCCCCAGGCCTTGGCCCACTTGCCGTGGCTGAGCCAGAGCTCGTTCGCTCCGTCCAGCTTGCCGAGCGCCTTGTCGAGCGCCTTGCCGACCTTCTCGATGTTCTTCGAGATGTCGAGCTCGTCCTGCTGGCCCTCGGCGTCGTTCTCGGCCGCCTCGATGACCGACCGGATCGCGAAGACGAGGTCCTCCATGGCGCTCTGAACCGCCGGCAGGAGCAGCCCGACGGACTTGGCCTCGCTCTCCCCGGTCGTGTCCGTCACCTTCTCGAGAGTCTTGACGATCTTGCCGACCTTCTTCAGCGACTTCTTGTCGATCCCGACTTCATCGAGCTTCGAAGCGATCTTCGAGGCCTTCTGGAGGCCCTTCAGCGCCTTCTTCTCGTCCTTCGAGAGCTCGCCGTCGCCGAGGCCCTCGGTCTCGCTCGAGACCGCGGCCATCAGGTTGCGGAACGCGCCCTGGAATCGCTCCTCCGACGAAATGTCCGCGAGCGCCGGCGTCGCGAGAAGAAGGGCCGCGACGAAGCCCAGGATGATTGCCTTCATGGATGAGTCCCCCCTGTCAGTGCGGCCGACCACGCTCGACCAACCCATAGTGTCCAGAGAGGATGCCCGCATTCATTGAGAATGCGAAGAAGTCTCTTTTTCTTTCGAGCAGCGCGCGCTCGTCCTACTCGCCGACGATCCGGCGGAATTCCGGGTCGCTCCGGATCGGGTCGAGGTCGCTCTCCGTCCGGGCGTGCTCCCGAAACTCCCGCTCCCGGTCGATCGCCTGGTCGAGGAGGACGAGCGCGCGCTCCCGCTGGCCGTCGAGGGAGCAGTAGCAGGCGAGGTTGTAGAGGCCGATCCCCTCTTCCGGCCGGTGCTCGAGCAGGCCTTCCATCGCCTCGAGCGCGAGGTCGAGACGTCCGCCCCGCTTGCGGCACCAGCCCAGCATCACCCAGGCATGGACGGCTCCGGGCTCGACCTCGGTCAGCCGCGCGAAGATCTCCGCCCCGTCGTCCCAGCGCTCCTGGTTGCGGTAGACCTCGCCCTTGACCGCGAGCGCGGCGGGGACGAGGGTCTCCCGCTCGAGAAGGGCGTTCGCCCGCTCCAGCGCCTCCGGCCAGAGTTCCAGCTCCAGGTATCCCTGGGCCTCGCGGGCGATCCGGACGTCTTTCGGATCGGGTTCCACGAGGCAAAGGATACCGCTCGATGCTCGATCAGAAGGCGACTTCCAGGACGAAGTAGAAGTTCCGGCCCGGCATGTTCGTGCCGGAGCCGTGGACCCGGTAGTCCTCGTCGAAGAGGTTCTCGATGCCCACCGTGGCCGTGGCGATCTCGCTCACGGGGAAGCGGGCCTCGAGGTCGAACACGACGTACCCCGGCGTCCCGCCGGGCGGGATCCGGGACGTGTCGCCCTCGTCGCGGGTGGACAGGCGGTCCGCTTCCCCCGCGGTCCGGATCCGCCCCATCGCGAAGATGCCCGACTCGTGGGTCCACCGCACACCGAGGTTCGCCATGAGCGGGGGCAGGCGGTCGAGGTATTCCTCCTCCACCACCGGGGCCGACGTCGGGTAGGTGTCCGCCCGGCCCGTCAACCAGGTGCCGCCGCCGAACACGGCGAAGCCGGCGCCGAGCCCCACGTCGCCGGTGAACTCGATCCCGCGGACGTAGCCGTCGCCCACGTTCTCCTTCGTGATGATGGACTCGCCGTCCGCGTTCACGTCCCCCGTGGGCACGCGCATGATCATGTCCGACATCTCGCTGTCGAAGAGCGCGAGGTTCAGCCAACCGCCCGTAAACCAGTACCGCGAGCCCACCTCGAAGGAGACCATCGTCTCCGGGTCGAGTCCCGGCGACGGCACCTCGAACTCGTTCGTCCGGGCGCTGTCGAGCCGCGTCAGGTCGGACAGGTTCGGCGCGCGGAAGCCCTGGCTGACGCCGCCGTAGAGGCTGACCGGGTCGAGGCCGTCGTAGAGGAGCCGGAGGGAGCCGCAGAGCGCGGCCCAGCTGTCGTCGAAGCCGGTCGGCTGCCCGGTGGCCGGGTCCTCCATCTTCCCGACGTCGACGGAGACGTAGTTGGCGCGGAGCCCCGCGACGAGCGTCAGGTGTTCGACGATCGGGATCTCGCCCTGCACGTAGAGGCCGAGCATCAGGTATTCGCTGTCGTCCGCCACCGGGCCCTGGATCGCCACGTCCGTGACCGCGCCGGTCGAGTCGAACTTCTCCTTCGAGGAGTCGACGAAGTCCAGGTAGGCGTCGAGGCCGTAGGTCAGGGTCCCGACGTCGATGTCCGAGACCACGTCGACCAGGAGGCCGATCGTGTTCACGTCGACCGACTGCAGGTCCCCGCTCCCGCTGCTCTTCACGCGGTAGCGCTCTTCGAACTGGTTGTGGAACGAGAGGGTCGCGGACATGCTCTCGGCAAACGAGAAGGGCTCGACGAAGTCACCGCGGACGTAGACCAGCGTGCGCCGGTGGTCGAACTCCCGGATGAGCTCGCTGCCGACCGTGGTGTCTTCCCACGAGATCGCGTGCTCGGTCTTGTGGGTCCTCGGCACTTCGTCCTGCATCACGTGCTGGAGGCCGAACGTGAAGGTCACCTTCGAAGACGCGTGCCAGAGGAACCGGGCGTCGCCGTCCCACTCCTCGTAGCCCGTGCAGGGCAGTTCGCCCTCGCCGTCGTGCATGTCGCCGAAGCTCTTCCGGGTCAGGCCGACGAGGAACCCGAGATCCTGCGCCCCGCCCTGCGCCTCGGCGCGGAAGATGCCCGACCGCTCGGCGGACGCGGCCCGGAGCAGGAAACGGCCGCCCCACCGGTAACCCTCGTCCGTCCGGTCGGGAGAGAGCGGGATCATGTTGATCGTGCCGCCCATCGAGTCCGAGCCGTAGAGGACCGAGCCGGGGCCGAAGACGACCTCGGTGCGGGAGAGGGAGAAGCTGTCCACGGTGGCCAGATACTGGTTCGGGCCCGACCGCCAGGTGGAGTTGTTCAGGCGGATCCCGTCGATCAGGGTCAGGTTCCGGAAGCCGGTCAGGCCGCGGATGTAGGGCGAGCCCTGGCCGTGGGCCGTCTTCTGCATCTGGATCGTGGGCATCTTGTCCAGGATGTCCTGGACGCTCCGGCCGGCCCCGGCGCCGGACAGGTCGTCCCGATGGACGACCGCCGCGGTGTGGGTCTGGTCGGTGATGCTCCGCGGCCCCCGGGCCGGCGTGACGAGCACCTCCTCCAGACGGCTGATCTCCGCATCGAGATCGGACTCGGCGTCATCGGCGAACGCGGGAACGACGAGGAGCAGGAGGACCAGGGCGGCCACGACGGGTGTACGCATGGGAAGACCTCCGCGGGAGACGATACGCTGACCAACGCGGGGGATGGTGAGCCGGCCGCCCCGGGGTCCGGATCTGTACAGCGGGGCGGCCGGCCGAGCGTCGATTGATCAGATTCCCGACAGTGCGTGGTCCAGATCGTCCCGGATGTCCTCCCAGTTCTCGCAGCCCACGCTGAGCCGGATGAGGCCGTCCGTGATGCCCGCCGCCGCCCGGCCCTCGGGAGAGATGCCGGCGTGAGTCATCGACGCGGGGTGCTGGATCAGGGTCTCCACGCCGCCGAGGGAGACGGCGAGGACCATCAGCTCGACGTTGTCGAGGAGCTTCCGGCCGGCCTCGATCCCGCCCTTCACCCCGAACGTCATCAGCGAGCCGGGCCCCTTCATCTGCGTCCCGATCAGCGCCTGCGCCGGGTGGTCCTCGAAGCCGGGGAAGTCGACCCACTCGACCTTCTCCTGGCCGCGGAGCCAGTCCGCCACCTTGATGGCGTTCTCCTGGGCGCGCTCGACGCGCATCGGGAGGGTCTTGATCCCCCGGTGGACGAGCCACGCCTGGTGCGGGTCCATCGTGCCGCCGAGGTTCCTCGCGACGTAGGTGAGACGCCGGCGGATCTCGTCGTCCTTCGTGACGAGCATGCCCGCCACCACGTCGCCGTGGCCGTTCAGGAACTTCGTCATCGAGTGGAGAACGATGTCCGCCCCGTGCCGGAACGGCTGCTGGAGGACCGGCGACATGAAGGTGTTGTCCACCACGAGCAGCGCGCCGACCGAGTGGGCGATCTCCGCCGCCTTCTCGAGGTCCGTCACCTTGAGCGTGGGGTTCGTGGGAGTCTCGACGAAGACGAGCTTCGTGTTCTCGGTGACCGCGGCGCGCAGCGCGTCCAGGTCCCCGGTGTCCAGGAACTCCGACTCGACACCGAAGCGGGAGAACTCCGTCTCGAGCATCACCCGGGACGGGCCGTAGACGGCGCTCGAGCAGACGGCCTTGGCGCCGGGCTCGAGGAACGCGAAGTAGACCGCGGTGACGGCGGCCATGCCGGACGCGGTCCCGAACGCGGCGGTCCCGCCCTCCAGGGCGGCCACGGCCTCCTCCAGCGCGCCGATCGTCGGGTTGCCGAGGCGCGTGTAGATGTAGCCGTCCTCCTTGCCGGCGAACCGGTTCGCGCCCTGCTCGGTCGAGGCGAAGCCGAAGGTGGAGGTCTGGTAGATCGGGGGGGAGACGGCGCCCTGCCACTGGTCGGGGTGGACGCCCGCGTGCACCGCGCGGGTGGAGATGCCGTGCTTGTCGCTCGTACTCATCGGTGTAGCTCCTTCGAAGTTGAACACCCGAGTGTATCTCCGCTCCGGGAGGCGCCGGATCGGATATCCGACCGAGTTCTCGCCCGGCGGGCTCCACATCCTCGACGCCGGGCCCGACCCGGAGGATTCCGGCCGCCGCCTGGCGATCGCGGTGCGCCTGACGGACGGGTGAGAGTGCGGATCGGGAATCCGCACTCGGGCGCCATAATATATTTCAGGGCATGTACTTATGCGACCGGATGTCTATGAGTACCATCCCTAGCGCGGCTTCAGGCGGAACGTGATCTTCGCGCGGTCGCCGGCCTCGACCGGGAGGAGATCGGAGAAGAGACTCTCGTAGCCCGGATGATGGGCGCCCACGCGGTAGTGGCCGGGAGGAAGGCTCGTCAGGACGTGGCGAGCCTTCCCCTCGAGGTCGCTCCAGGGGGCGTAGTACTCCTCCTCGCCCGTGTGACCCCAGACGAACTCCAGCGACGCCTCCGACGGGACCACCGGCTCGCCCGTCACGTCGGAAACGAACGCCAGCTCGAGGCTCCCGCACTCCCCCACCCTGAGCCGGACGTTCTCGTCGCCCGCCCGGATCCCGTCCCGGACCAGCGCCACCGGACCCGCCTTCGTCTCACCCTCGAGGAAGACCCGGTAGACGCCCGGCCGGTACGCGTCGTCGCGGAACTTCCCGGTCACGTCCGTCCTCACGCGCCCCTCCACCGGGCGGCGGACGTTCAGGTCGCCGTCGTAGTCCTCGAGCAGGTGGACGGTGGCCCCCGCGAGCGGCGCTCCGTCCGGCCCGAACGCGCGGCCGGCGATGGCGAGACCCATCGTGAGCCGGACGCGGATCTCCTGCCCCATCTCCATCTCGGGCGGCTCGATCAGCAGTTCCTCGAGGATGTAGCCGCGGTCCACGGCGTCCACCACGAGGCGCCGCGGCCCGGCCGACTCGAAGTTCCTCACGCCGACGTAGAAGAGGCCCTCGTCGTCCGTCATCGTCGCGACGCGGACGGCGGTGGCGCGCCAGTCGGCGGCCGGCGGCAGCACGGCCACGCGGGCGTCCGGCACCGGGTCACCCTCCGCCGTGACGACGCGGCCGCGGATCACGTTGCCCAGGCGCACGACGTACTCGACCTCCCGGCGCTCCCCGGGTTTCAGGACCAGGTCCTGCGTCAGGCAGTAGAGGTTCGCCCCGTCGGAGTTCGGCCCGACCCACACCGTCAGCGTCACGCCTGCCGGCACCTCGCGGAAGGTGAACCGCCCCTCCGCGTCGAGCGGGATGCGCAGTTCC
>JBDLIY010000065.1:0-13067 GCA_039714635.1 Planctomycetota bacterium | reverse complement strand
GCCCGCGACGGAGCCGGAGAAGCCGGCCGTTCCGGAGAAGCCGCCAGAGGTGCCGAAGGCCTCCCCGGAGGAAGAGAAGAAGGCGGAGCGCCTCCTCGCCACGGCCCGCAAGGCGTTCGAGCGGGAGAAGTACGAGGACGCGCTGGAGGCGACGACCGACCTCGAGCCTCTCGCGCATACGGCGGTCGCCGTCGCGAACGCGAAGGAGATCCGGCGGATCCACGGCCTCTCGCGTCTGGAAGTCCTCGGCCCCGCGGCCCTGCTCCACGGTGCGGTGAAAGTCATCCGCGGCCGCGAGGTGGAGATCACCTACGACTTCTCGACGCCGGAGCAGAAGAAGGACTGGGAGTACACGACTCCGTTCGCCCACCCCCTCACCGGGAACTTCTGGATCCAGTCCGACGCCCTCCACGGTCGCGGCGTCGGCGCCGCCGTCCACCCCGCGGAGTTCGAGCCCGGCACCCTGACGCTGAAGACGCGCGTCAAGGCGCTCGAACCCAACGACTTCGGCGTCATCCTGCTGGAGCCGGAGGAGATGGCGAACTTCTACATCTACGCGGTGCAGAACCGGTTCTTCGTCATCAAGCTCGACCGCCCGGTGCACGAGAACGTACTGGGGATCCACGGCCCCGGCGCCTGGGCCGACACCCCGGACGGCTTCCACGGCTGGGTGCGCAAGAACGGCTCGCCGAAGCCCGCGATCACCGCCGGGGAATGGGTCACCCTCGAGGCGCGGAAGGTCAAGGGGACGATGGAGATGGTCATCAAGGGCACCTCCATCAAGGGTTCCGCCTTCGGCGACAACAGGTACGTCTTCCCCGCTCTCCAGCCCGCCGTCTACGTCATCAAGGGCGACGCGCTCTTCGACGACATCGTGATCCGCGGCACGTTGAAGCAGAGCTGGATCGAACGTCGGATGCGCTGGGAACGGAAGAAGCTCATCGAGTAGCGCGGCAACCCGGCAGATGTTCGAGGGGAACGGGCCCGCCATCCCTCAGGTACGCCGCGAAGGCGTCGGCCTCGCCCTCGATCGCCGCCATCCGGTCGCCCCCCACGGGCACGGTCCGGACCTCGGGCCCGGTACCGGGGCGAAGATAGACGAGCGACGCTTCGACCTCGCACGCCGCGAACTCCCGCACGGCCCGTGCGTACGCCAGCAACTGGATTTCGTACTTCTCGTTCGCCAGGCCGGTCTTGTAGTCCACGATGTGAAGCGTGCCGTCCGGCCGCGGGTAGAGCAGGTCGATCTGGCCGCGGAGGAGCAGGTCCGCGAGATCGCGGCCCGTACGCCAGCGGACGAGGAACGGGACCTCTCTCCGGACCCGTCGGGGATCCGCGTCCAGCACCTCCCGCCCGATCCACGACGTGTAGAAACTGTCCGCCAGTTCCGCGACCACGTCGACGGTCTCGTCGCTGATCTCCGGCATCCAGCCCGACAGCCGGATCTTCGCCGCCTCCTTCGCCGCGAGCCCGGACCGCGTGTCCCAGACCGAGAGGACCTCGTGGACGGCGATCCCCCGGTCCGTGGGCGGCAGTTCGTCGAGCCCGGGCCGGTCCGGCGGCTCCGTTTCCCCGTCCGGATCCGGAGCGGGCGCCGGGGCGGGCCGCAGGACGGGATTCTCGTCCACGCCGAGGTGATAGCGGGTCCAGTGGCAGCGCGGACAGGCGGACCAGAGAAGCAGCTCCGAGATCGTCGCCTGGTACGGCGTGCCGTCCGGCACCGGCCGATCGAACTCCGCGCGCGCCGCCAGCTCCTTCGCCGCCGCCCGGTCGACCGCCGTCGTGCCGCCCAACGGCTCCGATGCGGCGAGCGCCGCGAGGTGGCGCGTCGCCAGGGACGCACGCCGCGGGCCCGCCTCCTCCGTCGGCTCGACGCGGACGACGCGCGGCCCGTCCTCCGCGTCCCCGGAGAGGTCGGTCACGCCCTCGAGGAGCGAGTACCAGGACCCGGCGGACGGCTTGCGATTCGTGAGCGGGGCGGAGAGGACGAGGTGGCGCTCCGCGCGAGTGACGGCGACGTAGAGGACTCGCACGGACTCCTCCGCCTCGCGGGCCTTCCGCTCCTCCTTCCGGGCCGCGAAGGCCGAGGTCTCCACGGCGCCGTCGTCATCGGGGCGGCGGACCTTCGCGGCCACGCTCCGCCCGCCGGGCAGGAGTTCCGGCGCCCCGCCGCCGGAGGTCCGCGTCAGGTCGGGCACGAACACCACCGGGAACTCGAGCCCCTTCGCCCCGTGGACGGTGAGGAGGCGCACGACGTCCTCGTGCTCGCCGCCGGTGGGCGCCTCCGTCTCGCGGACCTCCCGCGCCCGGTACTCCTCCAGCACGTCGAGGAACTCCTCGAAGCCGAACCGCCCCTCCAGCGACTCCGCGAGGGCCGCCGCCTTCTCGAAGTTCGCCGCGCGCCGGTGGCCGCCCGAGAGCAGCCAGACCGCGGTCCCGATCTCACTTCGATCGACGGCGGTCCGCACGACCTCGCCGAGCGACCCCCGCGCCGCGAGGGTCCTCAGGCGCCGGAACCGCTCCCGGAACGCGAGCCACCGCGCCGCGTCCCCCTCGCCCAGGCCGTCGAGGTAGGCGTCCCCCTCGAGGAGGTCTCCGAGCAACTCCTCACGCCGCCGGGCCTCGGTGACGAGGGCGGCGAGCGCGTCCTCGGAGAGCGCCGCGAAGGGGGAACGGAGCGCGGCGGCGAGGACGATCTCGTCCCGCGGATTCCGGACGGTCCGGAGCAGGCAGACGAGGTCCACGATCTCGCGGGCCTGGAAGAAGCCTCCGCCCTTCACGACGTAGTACGGCACGCCGGCGTCCTCGAGGGCCCGCTCGTAGATCTTCACGTCGGGCAGCGCCCGGAAGAGCAGCGCGACGTCTCCGTATCTGAAGCCCTCCTCCGCCACCATCTCCCGGATCCGCGCGGCGATCGCCGTGGCCTCGGCACAGCGCGCCTCCCGCGCGTTCTCCCCCTGCGCCAGTACGACCTCGACGCCGGCTCCGTCTTCCTTCGCTCCGTCGGAGGGCGCGACCATGTCCGTCCAGTCGACGAGATCCTGGTCCGCGAAGAGCCGCGAGAAGCAGCGGTTGGAGAAGTCGACGAGCGCCGGCGACGAACGGAAGTTGTCCGCGAGGAAGACGCGCCCCGCCACGGGCACGCCGCGGCCGTAGTCCCGGAACAGGCGGGGATCGGCGTGGCGGAAGCCGTAGATCGCCTGCTTCACGTCCCCCACCGCGAAGTGGCGCCCCGGCGTGCGGATCAGGGCCAGGATCGCCTCCTGGACGGGGTTCACGTCCTGGTACTCGTCGACGAGGATCTCCTCGAACCGCGCGCGGACCGCCTCCCGGATACCCTCCCGCTCGCGGAGCAGCCGCAGGGCCCGAAGCTCGAGGTCGGCGAAGTCGAGCACGCCCGTCTCGTCCTTTCGCCGGGCGTAGTCGCGGTCGATCCGGCCGAGCAGTTCCCGCAGGGCCGCCAGGGCGGGCGCGGCGACGAGGTCCGCGGCGAGGCCCAGCGCCCGCGGGATCGTCTCCCCCTTCAGCGGCTTGAGGATCTCCTTCATCGACTTCGAGACGCTCAGGTTGATCACACCCTTCAGCGACGCCAGGGCGGCGAGTGCCACGTCGGGCCCGGAGGAGAGCGCCGCCTCGACGGCGGCCCGGCGTTCGAGGACCCGCTCCGCCTTCTCGACGCTCTTCGGCGGAGCGTCCCCCGCCTCGACTTCGAGGTCGTCGAGCGACGCGAGC
This sequence comes from Planctomycetota bacterium, assembly GCA_039714635.1. GTDB lineage: Bacteria > Planctomycetota > JAJSAM01 > JAJSAM01 > JAJSAM01 > JBDLIY01. Next base: position 9,335 of record JBDLIY010000065.1, on the reverse strand, counting down.
ACCTCGCGGATCGCGCCGGGGAGCGCGGGGCCGTCCGGTTCCGGAAACTCGAGGTCGGCGGGCGCGGTGTCGCAAGCGCGGAGTTCCCGCAGCAGGACGAGGAGCGACGCCCCCGGATCGGCGAGCGCCAGGCGATCGAAGTGGACGGCTTCTCCGGGCGCTTCGGCGCGGAACCGCACGCCGGCCTCGCGGACCGCCGCCGCCAGCATCGTGGTCGACGATACCTCGTCGAGGACCTCGAAGGCCGGATCCACGCCGGCCTCGAGGGCGTTCTCCCGCAAGAGGCGCGCGCAGAAACCGTGGATCGTCGAGACGTACGCCCACTCCACCTCGGCCCGCGCCTCGCCCGTCAGCGCCCCCGCCAGGCGCTCCTTCATCTCCCGCGCCGCCTTCTCCGTGAAGGTGATCGCCAGGATCTTTCTGAGGGGGATCCCCTCGTCGGTGACGAGGTGCACCGTCCGCTCGACGAGCACGCGCGTCTTGCCCGAGCCCGCGCCGGCCATCACCGCGAGGTCGACGCCGGCCGTCTCGACGGCGCGCGCCTGGTCCGGGGTCAGTGCGAAGCCGCTCATTCCCCGTCCTCCGCCATCCAGCTCTCGTACCGACAGAGATCCGCGAAGTCGCACCATTCGCAGACGGACGGATCCCGCGGGCGGACGTCGATCTCCCCGGCACGGATGCGCGCGTCGTACGCGACCACCGTCTCCACCGTCCGCTCGAGGAGCTCGTCGAGCCCGTCGGCGTCGAGCCCCACGCCCTCGGCGGCGACCGGGCCTCCCTCGATGGAGTAGCCGCCGGTCTTCTGGGACAGGATCGGGTAGAGCCAGGCCCCGCGGGGCTTTACGCCGTAGGCGTCGCGCAGGGCGAGCAGGTAGACGGGAAGCTGCAGGTGCGCGCCCTCCTCGGCGTCCTTTTGCTTCGCCGGTGTGAACCCCTTTCGCGAGTACTTGTAGTCGATGACGACGGCTCCGCCCCGCCCGTCCTCGTCCACCCGGTCGACGCGACCCCGCAGAACGATCGGCTCACCGTCAGGTCCGGGCACGGTGAGCGCGGCGTCCCCGCCGCCGAACCCGTCCTCCAGCCGCGTCGGCCGCCACGGCCCGGCCGCCAGGCGGGCCCGCTCCCGCGCCACGGTCTCCTCGAGGGCGCGGACCATGACGTCCCGGGCGCGGCCCTCCGCGAGGCCGATCGGGATCGACGCGGCCTGCGCCGTGAACTCCTCGTCGACGAGGCCGGCGACGAGGGACGGGTCCGGCAGATCTCCTCCGGCGGCGGCCGGCGCGAAGAGCCGGTGGAGCACCTCGTGGGCGATGTTTCCGAGCAGGCGTCCGTCCAGCCCCGCGGCGGCGGGGGCCGGCGAGAGGCGGAGCGTCCGCGCGGCGAAGTGCCGGAACGGGCAGGCGGCGAAGTCCTCCAGCGCCGTCGCCGAGTACCGGCCCGCCCGCACGATCGAGGGATCCGAAAGCACCGCGCGCCGCGACCCGCGGAACCGGGCCCCGCGCGCCGCCGCCCGCGCAAAGACGGCGTCCCCGGATTCGAGGAGCCGGTCGGCGAGCGCCGCCGCCGTTCCGCTCGCCGCTTCGGCGGCCGTTCCCTTCCCCCCTCTCTCGAAGCAGGGTGTCGCCAGGCCGAGCAGCGCCCGGCGGTGCAGGTCCCCGGCGTCGACGATCTCGTCCGCGCGCGGCAGGGCGTCGGAGAGGCGGCGCCTCGTGAGGATCCCCTCCTCGCCGCCGAATCGCTCGAAGACCTCCTCCAGGTAGAGCGAGCGGAGCGTCTCCCGCCCGCCGCCGTCCGTGGCCGGCCAGGAGAGGAAGAGCAGCTCCCGCGCCCGCGTCATCGCGACATAGAAGAGGTAGCGCTCCTCCTCCCGGTCGAGGCTGCGTTCCCGCAGCGCGAGGACGCCGTCCTCGTTCGCCCGCCGGCGCTCGTCGTCGGGGACGAAGAGGTCCTCCCGCGGCGCGCGCGGGAACTCCCCCTCCAGGAGCCCGGCGACGATCACGACGGGGGCCTCCCACTGGCGCGCCTCGCGCGCTCCGATGAGGTTCACGACCTCGAGCCGACGGTCGCGCGCCCCGGCGGACGAGGCCCGGAGCACCTCCCGGAGCAGCCCCGCGATCTCCTCGAATGCGACCACGCCGGCCTGCGCCCGCGCCACCTCCGCGGCGGCGTTCCGGAACTCCGCGAGGGCGCGCGCGTCCCGCCGGACCCGCTCCACGTCGCTCTCGTCCCGGGTAAAGAGGGGCGTCAGGCAGGCGTCCGCCAGGTCGGTGAGCGTCCCATGCCAGTCCGGCCCCGTCCGCGGAGAGCGATCGAACCGGGCGAGGGACGCCAGGAGCTCTCCGGCCTCCGGCGAGAACGCGGCGGCGCGCTCGACCCAGTCCCTGGCGGCGACGGGAGCCCCGTGTTCGGCCAGGTCGTGCTCCAGGCGGTCCACCGCCGTCGCCGGCACGCCGGCCGTGTGATCGGCGCGGAGGAGATCGAGGACCGGGCGCGGCTCGAACCGGCCGGCCGCCAGTTCGAGCAGGTTCCCCACGGCGCGGACGTACGGGTGGCCGGCGAGCGGAACGGGACCGTAGATCCGCAGCGGGATGCCGTGGCGCTCAAAGGCGGCGCGGAACCGTTCCTCCCGCCCCGAGACCTCCCGGACCACGACGGCGACGTCCCGGTACCGGTACGCCCGTCCGAAGTCCCCCCGGACGAGACGGACGACGGTACGCGCGACGCGGTCGGCCTCGTCAAGCGGGTCCGCGGCCTCGAGGGCGCGCAGCCCACCCTCGGCGGGCCGAACGGGCGCGTCGGGCCGGAACAGGTCGCGCTCGAGGCGCGCGAGGTCCGGAGACCGCGCGCGGCGGTTCCCCTCGATGAACTCCGGCACGAACCCACGGTCGAGGAGGAAGGCGCGCGTCTCGGACGCGACGCGGAAGTGGCCGCCCTCGTCGGCGTCGAGCGCCGGGTCCCAGGGCAGCGTGACGATCGTCTCGTCGGCCCGCCGCGCGACCTGGCGCAGGAGGTCCCGCTCCAGCGACGTGAAGTTCTGGAAGCCGTCCACCGCGAGGAGGCGAAGGTCGATCGAAGACCGCCCGGCCTCGAGTTCGTCCCGGGCGAGCCGCAGGGAGTCCTCGTGGTCCAGCAGCCCCGCCGTCTCCCGGGCCGCCTCGTAGGCGTGGTAGACCCGCCGCAGGCCTTCCAGTCGCTCGCGCACGGCCGGCGGCGCCTCCGACGCCATCTCCGCGAGCCGGCGTTCTGACTCCGACGTTTCACGGCCGTTCTGCTTGACCTCCTTCAGGAACGCGAGCGCGCGAGCGCGGAATCCCGGGAACCGGGCGAGCCGGCGGAAGGCGGGCGGAGCCGCCTCGAAAAGGACCCGGCGGAGGAGCAGGTCCTGGCGGAGGCCGGAGAGAAGCTCGCCGATGCGGCGGTCCGGGAGCACGCGCTCGGCCAGGCTCGTGAACGTGACGACCGACTCGTCGAAGAAACCGGGGAGGTCGGCCCCGCGACTCAGGAACAGGCGCTTGACGTGGCTCGCCTGGGACAGCGTCGGGACCAGGAGCAGTGCGCCGCGCTCCCGTCCATTCCGCAGGTAGTCCGCCACGCGATCCATGACGAACCGGGTCTTTCCCGCGCCGGCCCGACCTTCGAGGAGGGTTCGTTTCGCCACGCAAAGAGTCTACCGGACAGGTCCGACGGCGGGTCAGCGAGATGGCGGGGAGAGGCGAAACTGCTTGGCCGCGATGGCTCGGGAACTACAATCGCCCGGTCATTCCGCGGTTTCATCCGCCACCTCCCGGGGGCACCCTTTGTTCGACATCGACCACTGCATCCAGATCACCGGCACCGGTTCGTACGTGCCGGATCACGCCGTCACGAACGCCGCCCTCGAGGACGTCGTCCGCAACTTCGATCCGGAGTCCGGACCGTTCACCGACTGGGTGGATCGCGTGACCCACATCCACGAGCGCCGGTTCCTCCACCAGGACAAGAGCGCCGGGGACATGGCGCGCATCGCCTGCGAGCGCGCGGTCGAGGACGCCGGAATCGACGCGTCCGAAGTCGAGCTGCTCATCATGGCCACGTTCACCACGAAGAACCTCTATCCGGGCGAGCAGACGCAGATCGCCCACGAGATGGGGATGAAGAACGCGGCCACGTTCTACCTGACGGCGGGTTGCGCGGGGTCGATCTACGGGATGCACGTGGCGCTGGCGTTCCTGCGGTGCGGCATCTACCGGAACGCGCTGGTGGTGGGCACGGAGCACCTCACCCACGTGACGAGCATGGACGACCCGGTCACCGCGATCCTTTTCGGGGACGCGGCGGGCGCGGCGGTCCTCTCACGACGGGACGAGCCGGGCTCCGGCGGCGTGGTGACGAACTGCGTCCTCGGCAGCAACTTCGTGCCGGGGAACATCCACATGGACAACGCGAACGTCCCGGCGCTCGCGAACCAGTACGTGGTGGAGACCGAGGACGGTCCGAAGCCCGCGGCCCTGCGGCACTTCGTCAGCATGGCCGGCGGCCCCCGGGTCCTCCGCACCGCGGTCAACACGATGGCGGAAGCCACGGTGAAGAGCTTCGGCTTCACGATGAAGGACCTGAAGCAGGGCAACGAGGAGCTTCGCGCGCTGCTCGACCGCGCGAAGGTCATCCCCCACCAGGCGAACGGCCGGATCGTCGACGGGCTCCGGGACAAGCTCGGGGTGCCGGACGAGAACATGTTCAAGACCGTGTACCTGTACGGGAACCCGTCCTGCGCCAGCAACCTGCTGACCCTCGACTACGCCTTGCGCCGCGGCAACATGGAGCGCGTGCTGGACGACGAGGGCCGGGTCCTTACGGTGAAGGAGGACGTCGGCGAGACGATCGCCTCCGGCGACCTGGTGACGATCCCGACGGTGGGCGCCGGCTACCTGACCGGCTGCTTCTCCTACGTCGTCGACTGACCGCCGAACCGAATCCGGCAATACGGAGGCGGAACCGTTTTTACCGGATTCGCCCCCCTACCCGCCGGCCGCCGCCTGTGTCGTCGCCGCGGGCCGCGGCTCCAGCCCCGCGAACATCCGGTAGCACTCGAGACAGACGATCGGGCCCAGAAGCCCGTGCTCCTGCGCCTTCTCCGCCGGAAGTTGCGCGGTCTGCGTGGCCGGCACGCGAGCCGTGTGGTGCCGGCAGTTCGGGTTGCCACAGGGGACGGGAGGCGGCGCGTTGACCTTCGCCGCGGGTTCCTGCGCGGCGGGCCCGGTCGAGACAGCGAGCCCCCGGCGCGCGGCGGGACTCGCGACCGGGCGCGGCCCTCCCCGGGCGGGGGTCGCTCCGAGGTGCCGCACGGCGTTCTTCCCCTCGAGCTTGACGTCCCCGGACCACGTATTGAAGGACGCCTTGCCGGCAGCCCGGTGGCTGATGACACCCTTCGTCGCGGCCGTTCCGGGCTCGTTTCCCGTAGAGGACTTGTACACGGCCCCCTTCGCCGGCACTCCCTTCCCGGAGACCTTCACCGCCTTCGTGGCGACCCCGGTGCGGGCCCCCTCGGACGCGGCAATGTTCGGATAGGGGATCGGCACAGGCCCGCCGGGTATCGGCGTCATGCAGATGTCGGGATACACCAGGGCCGGCGCCCCGGTCCCCCGGTGCGCGACGCCCCTGCTGTTCGCGAAGACCGTCTGTCCCATCGGCACTCCTCCCCTCGCAGCGATCAGAACCCAGTATAGCTGCTCTCAAGGGCGGGTGCGACAGCGACTCAGAGTCCGAGCGCGGAAAGGTCGAGCCGCCCGTTCACGACCGGCGGGCACCAGAACGTCGCCCCCGTGGCGGGCCGCGTGAATCCGAAGAGCGCGTCGATCACGCCGTCCTCCGCCCCCACCATGCGCGCAAGCAGCGCCTCGAAGGCGTCGAGGTTCTTCCCGAAGCTCACGAACACCAGGCCCTCGCCCGTGGCGTCGGCCCAGGGCATCGATCGGCGCACGACGAACGCCTCGGGCGTGAAGCTCTCCTGCGCGGTGCGCTTCACGTGGGCGGACTCCGGCGCGTCGTCGATCTCCTCGTTGTCGCTGATCCGCCGGCCGAACGTGTGGTCGCGGGTCTCCGGCGACATCGACTGGAAGTGGCCGAGGTCGTGGATCCACTTCTGGACGGCGACGAAGCTGCTCCCGTCGAGTCCCGGCCCGGCCCCGCGCACGACGCCGGCCGCGAGGGCCGCCTCGTCCTTCGGGTTCTCCGTGCCGTCCTCGTAGCCGGAGAGGTCGAGGCCGCTCCCGTAGCGGAACGCGTCGACGACGTCCTCCGGCCGGAAGGCGTTCCCGAGGACGGCCTCGATCTGGCGCGTGCGGTGGACGAGTTCCCCGCGGTCGTCCCCACGGAGCCAGCACCAGAGTGCCGCCGGCGTACTCGGCACGTCGATCCCGGGCGCGGTGTGCGTCGGGAAGGTCCGCAGCCCCGGGATCTCCCGGCCGAGCGCCATCGCCACGGAGGCGCCGATCCCCACGACGGTGTCGACGCCGTCGACGAGGCCGGCGAGCTCGTGGAGGGCCGGGCCGGGGTCGGTGTCGGGCGCGAGCTCGAAGGTCAGGTAGCGGGCCTGGGCCGGAACGTCGGCGAGAATACCGGGCTGCACGGGGTCCATGGGGGCTCCTTCATCGTCGGGCGATGTGGTCGACGGCCCATTCTTGCGTCGACCCGTCCCCTTGACGAAGAAGCATCCCCGGCGAGGTCAGAACTTCGCGCCGAAGCCGATGACCAGCATGCGGTAGTCGCCGCCCATGGCCCGGATGTGGCCGTAGAGCGGGAACTCCGGGTGCTGGTAGGAGAGGTCCAGGAACAACCCCGCGTTCCCGCCGCTGATGCCCGTATCCGTCCCGTAGCCCTCCAGCAATCCGCCGATCCCGCTGACCGCGAGGCCGGCGGCGGGCCGGAGGCCCCGCCAGTCGATCGCGAACGCGGCTTCCAGGTGGATCTCCACGTAGCGCATCTCCCACTCGGAGTCGTCTTCGTGCTCCCCCCAGACGAAGGAGATGTCTCCCCGGTAGGGAACGAGCATCTTCAGGTCGTTTTCGAACGTCTTGACGACGGGCTCCCCCTTCAGGCCGCCGCCGATCCCCCAGTTGTCGTACTCGGCGCCGCGCAGACCTCCCGGCAGGTCGGTGTACTGCCAGTTCTCCTTGAAGACGTGGAAGAAGCCACGCACCTTGTCCGGCCCGAAGGCGAACCTCGCCCCGAGGCGGTCCCGGTCGGCGCCGACATCGATGTCGCCCCCGATGTCGGGATCGAGGTTCACGTTCTCCAGTTCCTGTCCCTCGACGTACAGCTCGAAGTCCCGCCGGTACGGATCCTCGCCGGTCGTCTGGCAACCGGCGGTCGTGGCGAGGAGCAGCGAGAGAATCAGGCAGATCTTCGTCCGACGCATGGCCTCTCCCTTCTGGTGGTCTTCATCCCGGGTCGGGGATGATGATGGATCTTCGGCCGACCACGCAACCCCTTTCCGGATTGCCCCGGTCCGAGTTCCTCTCGCCTACCGGCGCGAAACATCTCAATCACCCGGCCGTCCATCCCGTATCAATGTTGCGTCAGGGAGGTGTGCATGAGTTCGTCCAGAGAGGGTTTCCTGCTGATCGTCGTCGTGAACGTCGTGCTGTCCATGGCGGTGGTCGGCGCCGCGTTCGCCCTGTTCGGGTCCGAGTCCGACGGCGCCGGGCCGTCCGGCCGTCCCGTCGGCCAGGAGGTCGAAGGGCTCCGCGCGGCCGTCGACAATCTCCGCGCCGACCTCGCGAAGGCGCGCGCCGAGAACGAGGCGCTCCGCTCCGAGTTCAGCGACGTCATGGGCCGTGTCGTCTCGCTGGAGGAGAACCCGGCCGGACCCGGCACCCTCCTCACCAGCGGGGGAAAGCCCGTCGAGATCAGCAAGCAGATGCGGATGATGATCGGCCTCGCGGACACGATGATGCGGTCCCGGGTGAAGGGCGAGCGTGACCGGTTCCTCGATGAAGTCCTGAACCCCACGGAGAGTTCGGAGGCCCGGAAGAAGCGGCGCGTCGATCGGGCGGTCCGTCACCTCAAGAACCGGGTCGGTCTGACGGAGGAGGAGACCAAGGACGTCTCGAAGATCCTGTTGGACCTCGAGAACAACCGGCGGGCCGCGCTCAAGTCCCTCCTCGAGACGAAGGAGAGCAAGGACGACGTCGAGTACTACGAGGTCCAGCGGATCCTCGAGGACTCCTTCGTCGAGGAGGACCGCCAGATCATGGCGACGTTGCCCCCGGAGAAGGTCGAGTCCTACCAGGAGACCGCCGAGCCCTTCCGCGAGATGATCTTCGGCATGGCGAAGATGGCGTTCCCCGAGAAGAAGGAAGGGGAGTAGCCGGGGCGGACGTACCATTCGGCCCATGACGCTCTCCCTCGCCTTCCACGGGGCGGCCGGGACGGTCACCGGCTCCCGCCATCTCCTCACCGCCGGCGACAGGAAGATCCTCGTCGACTGCGGCATGTTCCAGGGCCTGAAGGAACTCCGGCTCCGCAACTGGGAGGAGACTCCCTTCGACCCCGCTCAGATCGACCACCTCGTCCTCACGCACATCCACATCGACCACTCGGGGTGGGTGCCGCGGCTCGTGCGCGAGGGCTTCCGCGGGCCGATCCACGGGACGCGGGGCACGAAGGGCCTCTCCGGTATCCTCTGGCTCGACGCCGCCAAGATCCAGGAGGAGGACGCGGCGCACGCGAACCGGAAGCGCTGGACGCGCCACCGTCCCGCCCTGCCGTTGTTCACGCGCGAGGATGCGGAGCGCGCGGTCGGCCGCGTGAAGGGCCACCGCTACGAGACGTGGTTCGACCTTGGCCGCGACGTGCGGGCGCGCTTCCACAACATGGGCCACATCCTCGGCTCGGCGATGGTGGAGATGGAGGCGGCCGGGAAGCGGATCGTCTTCTCCGGCGACATCGGGCGGTACGACATGCCGCTGCACCCGGACCCGGAGCCCATGCCGGCCTGTGACACCCTCGTCATCGAGTCCACCTACGGCGATCGGGTCCACGACGACGAGCCGCTGATGGACCAGGTCGCCGGGCCGATGCGCGCGACCTTCAACGAGGGCGGCATCGTCCTCATCCCGGCGTTCGCGGTCGGCCGATCGCAGCTGATCACGCTGATTCTCTGCGAGGCGATGGAGGCGGGCATCCTCCCCGAGGTGCCGATCCACATCGACAGTCCGATGGCCGTGAACGCGACGAGTGTGTACCGGAAGTTCGCGGACGACGACAACCTCGACGAGGACGTGGTCGATCGGAAGGATCCGGTCACCGGCCGGATCTACCCGCCGAACGTACGTTTCCATCGCTCCACGGACGAA
>JBDLIY010000064.1:0-13117 GCA_039714635.1 Planctomycetota bacterium | reverse complement strand
CGGAACGTCCTGGAGGTCGTGAAGCTGAACGTGACGGAAGGCGCGCTGTCCATCGACCCCGCCGACGAGATCAACCAGGGTTCGATCGCGGTGAACGCGCCCCCGCCGCCGCCGCCGCCCGAGGAGCCCACGGCCGAGGAGGCCGCTCCGGAGGACCCGGCGGAACCGGAGGAACCTGAGGTCCCGGCCGGGGACGAAGCCCCCGATGAGGAAGGAGAGTAGGTCATGGGCACCGAGCTGATCTTCCTGCTTCTCTACGTGTTCGTCCTGGCGATCTTTCTGGGCTTCGAGCTCATCACGAAGGTGCCGCCGACGCTCCACACGCCGCTGATGTCCGGGGCCAACGCGATCTCCGGCATCACGATCGTCGGCGCGCTGATGTGCGCCACGACGATGGGCGGTTTCTGGTCGAACTTCTTCGGCTTCCTCGCCATCGCGACCGCGAGCGTCAACGTCGCGGGCGGGTTCCTGGTGACGGACCGGATGCTCCACATGTTCCGCCGGAAGGGAGACTGAGATGGGCTCCCTTTCGAACGTGCTCGCGGTCCTCTCCTGCATCTTCTTCGTCGTGGCGATCAAGCGGCTCGGCAAGGTCCGGACCGCGCGCCAGGGCAACGCCATCGCGGCCCTCGGCATGCTGCTCGCCGTCGTCGCGATCCTGCTCAAGCAGACGGACGTCAACTGGGCCTGGGTCATCGCCGGGGTCGTGGTCGGCAGCGCGATCGGCGTCTGGGCGGCGAAGACGGTCCAGATGACCGGGATGCCGGAGATGGTGGCGCTGTTCAACGGCTCCGGCGGCATCGCGTCCGCCATGGTCGCGATCGCCTACTTCTTCCTGCACTCGGAGAAGATCGGCGCGACGATGGGCGGCGCGGACCCGGTCTGGTGGTCCCACGACGGCACGGCGACGCTGATGCTCTCCATCCTGATCGGCGGCCTGACGCTGACCGGGAGCATCGTGGCGTACGCGAAGCTCGCCGGGAGGATCACGAGCGCCCCGATCCTGCTTCCGGCCCGGCACCTGATGAACATCGGGCTCGTCGCCGCCGCGATCGCCGTCGCGATCCTCGCCGGCTGGGTCGCTCCCTGGCCCTGGCTGATGACGATCCTGCTCTTCCTGCTGCTGGCGATCGCGTTCGTGCTCGGCGTGACGCTCGTCGTCCCCATCGGCGGGGCCGACATGCCGGTCGTGATCTCGCTGCTCAACTCCTACTCCGGCGTGGCGGCGTCCATGACGGGTTTCGTGCTGAAGGAGCCGGTGCTCATCATCGCCGGGGCCCTCGTCGGCGCGGCCGGCCTCATCCTGACCCAGCTGATGTGCAAGGCGATGAACCGGTCGCTCGCCAACGTGCTCTTCGGCGGCTTCGGCGTGGCGGATTCCACCGGCACGGGCGGCGGCGGAGACTACACCACGGTCAAGGAGGCGGGCCCCGAGGAGGCGGCGATGATCCTCGAGGACGCGCAGTCGGTCGTCTTCGTCCCCGGCTACGGCCTGGCCGTCGCCCAGGCGCAGCACGCCTGCCAGCAGCTGGCGAACATGATGGAGGAGCGCGGCGCGAATGTCACCCACGCCATCCACCCGGTCGCGGGCCGGATGCCCGGTCACATGAACGTCCTGCTGGCGGAGGCGGACGTCCCCTACGACAAGCTGATCGAGATGGACGACATCAACCCCGAGTTCAAGAATACGGACGTCGCGATCGTCCTCGGGGCCAATGACGTGGTGAATCCCGCGGCCCTCACGGATAAATCGAGTCCCATTTACGGAATGCCTATCCTTACGGTTCACGAGGCGCGTACGGTCTTCGTGGTGAAGCGCAGCCTGTCTCCCGGGTTCGCGGGAATCCGGAACGAGCTGTTCGAGAACGATAACAGTCTGATGATCTTCGGGGACGCCAAGGATGTGCTCCAGAAGCTCATCGAGGAGCTCAAAAACGCCTGAGCGCCAGCGGCCAGAGCCCGCTTCAACGAGCCACGCCCATCTGTGAATCCCTCGGGATTCCGGTGGGCGTGGTTCTGTTCGGGGCGGCTCGCCGAGGGCCCGGGCACTCGACAGGAGGAAGGTAGTCATGCTGAACAAGATCGCGGTCATCGGCGTCGGCAACATCGGAGCGGTCCTGGTCGAGGAATCCGCGCGCCGCGTCCTCGCCCGCAACATCTCCGCCGTCGACGTCAAGGAGCCGGACGTCGCGAAGGGCAAGTGTCTCGACATCGCCGAGGGCCTGCCCATCGTCGGCAAGACCGTCAAGGTCGAAGGCTCGAAGGACTTCAGCGCCATCGCGGGCGCCGACATCGTCATCAACACCGCCGGCGTGCCGCGCACGGTCCGCCCGGACGGCACGATCCCGACCCGCGAGGAGCTTCTCACGACGAACCTGAAGATCACCAAGGCCGTCGCCGCGGCGATCATGGAGCACTGTCCCGAGGCGATCGTCATCAACGTGGCGAACCCGCTGGACGCGATCGTCTACGGGCTCGACAAGGCGATGAACCCGCCGAAGAACCGCCTGATGGGCATGGCCGGCCAGCTCGACAGCGCGCGCTACCGTTACTTCGTCGCCGAGGCGGCGAACGTCGACGTCACCAACGTCGAGGCGATGGTGCTCGGTGGCCACGGCGACACGATGGTTCCGATCCGGAGCACGTGCACGATCGCCGGCCTGCCGGTCACGAACTTCATCGACGAGGAGACGCTCGCGGCGATCGAGGCGCGCACCCGCAAGGCCGGCGGCGAGGTCGTGAAGCTGCTCGGCAGCGGCTCGGCCTTCACCTCCCCGGCCTGGGCGGCGCTGGAGATGGCCGAAGCGATCGCGTACGACAAGCGGAAGATCATCCCGACGTGCGCGAAGCTCGAGGGCGAGTTCGGCGTGAACGGCCTGTTCGTCGGCGTTCCGGCGATCCTCGGGAAGAACGGTGTCGAGGAAGTCGTGAAGTTCGAGCTGACCGACGAGGAGAAGGCCGCGTTCGAGCACTCCGCGAGCGCGGTGCAGAAGACGGTCGACGAAGTCGAGGAGATGGGCATCTGACGATGCCGGTCTCGACGCGCTGAAGCCCGGAGAAGAGCCGAGGCGCTGAGAATACCCGGGGCGCGAGCGGCCATCGGCCGCCGCGCCCCTCTTCGATGGTACTCATAGGCACCGAAAGCTCGAAGTCTTTGAGTTGCCGTGAGTTACGGGGGCGACATGCGCCTCCCGGTGGCGCAGGATCAGGCCCTCAGGATCACGCCGTGGCCGGTTCGCCCGTCCATTCGCACCGTCAGCGGCTCGGGCAGGCGGACGTGGCGGGACAGGGATTCGGCGTGCGCCGCCTCCTGCGCCAGCAGCCAGTCCCAGTCCAGGATGCCGCCGTCCTCCTCCGCCTCGACCGTGAAGTAGCCGATCCGCATCGTCGCGAGGTTCTGGAAGAAATGACTGCCCTGGGACGGCGTCACCTTGAGGTCGAGGAAGTTCGACTCCACGATCACGCCCGCCCCGGAGATCTCCTCCCACTTCACCGGGATGCCGAGCCACGGGTCCGATGAGCCCCAGCGCCCGACGCCGAACAGGATGTACGGGATACCCTCCGAGGAGAGCCGGTGGTTCAGCCGGCCGATCTGTCCCGCCACCTCGCGGGTCATCGAACGATCGAACTCCGTGATGTCGACGAGAACCACGTCGCGGATGTCTTCGATGATCCCGTTGCCGAGCACCTGCCGGCTCTCGCAGACCAGGCGGTCCGCCGATTCCGCATCCGCCTCCACCACCTCCTGCTCCTGGCCGACGACCATCGGCCGCATCTGGAGGATCGAGAACTGCTTCGGCTCTCCGGGCTCCACGGAGCAGTTGACCGCGAACTCCATCTCCACGGCGGCGCTCATGCTCCACCGCCCGATCTCGAGCACCGTGTCGAGGATCTCCGGCAACGGGAAGCGATCGTGCTTGAGGATCGGGGCGAACGTCACGAGCGGAACGCCCGGGCGCGCGACTCCGTCGTAGATCGCGTTGTTCTCCATCGAGTAGATCGACCCGACGAGGCCGAGGACGCCGTCCTCCTTCGCCGTGGACAGGTCGAACTTCGACAGGCCGGAGTTCTCGATTGGCCCGCTCTCCCCGTTCCTCAGCTCGAGAGCGTAGAAGTGGCGCTGGGCGTAGTTCAGCGTGTCCTCGACCGAGGAGAACTGAATGAGGTGGTGCGGGTAGCGGGGGCAGAAGCGAACCGCCGCCCCGCCCTCCACGACGAAGGCCCCGAGGCCGAGGGCGACCGACGCGATGCCGTCGTCGCTCTTCATCGGCCCCGCCGGATAGAAGTTGTGCGATCGCGCGACACCGGCGAAGTCCGGGTAGAAGCGATGGTCGTGCGCGGTCCCCACCAGGCGCTGGATCACGACCGCCATCTTCTCTTCCTCGAGGCGATGGGACGTGGCCTTCGTGTAGGCCTTGGCCCGGAGCCCGAAGGTGCTCGCGTAGACGCGCTTGACCGCGGAGAGGACGTCCTCGAGGCGCTTCTCGAAGCTCCCCCGGTTGTTGGGGACCATGTAGGTGGAGTAGATCCCCGCGAACGGCTGGTGTTTCGAGTCCTCGAGCAGGCTGGAGGAGCGGACGGCCAGCGGATACCGGATCCGGTCGACGAAGGCCCGGAGCTGATCGACCGCGTGCTCCGGCAGCGGAGCGGAAAGGAATCGGCGCTCGATCTTTGCGTCGTCCCCGGTGCTCAGGGCGAAGTCCCGGAGGTGGTTCAGCTCGAGGAACTCGTCGAAGACGTCCGTGCCGACGACGACCGCCGCGGGGACCTGGATGCTGACGCCCTCGAACCGGTCCCCGATGCCGTAGGTCTCGACGAGGCGGCTGACGAACGCCAGGCCGCGCCCCTTCCCGCCCAGGGATCCGCCGCCGATCCGCGCGAACGTGCCGGCGTCATCGAACTGGTTCGGATCGAAGTCGATCGTGCTGCCCTTCTGACGCTCCTTCCGGAAACGCCGGAGACGCTGGATGATGTCCTGGCGGAGATGCTCGGCCGACTCGTAGTCCGTAACTCTGCGCGGCCGGAGCTGGTGCGCCAGCCAGAACTCGGTGCGGGCCTTCAACCAGCTGGAGAAGTGGTTCCGCTGCGCGTGCCAGAGCAGGCTGTCCTCGGGGATCGCCGCGAGGCACTCCTCGAGGCTGGCGAGGTCCTTCGCCCGCGCGACCTCCTTTCCGTCCGCCCCCTTGAAGACGAAGTCGCCGAAGCCCAGGTGGTCGATCATGAACCGGCGCAGGTCGTGGAGGAGCAGCACGGAACCCTTCTCCAGGAAGGAGACGTTCAGCTCATCCGCCTTCTTCTTCATCTCGGGAGCCGAAGACTGGAGCAGGATCGGGATGTCCGGATGGACGGCCCGGACGTTTCGCGCGAACTGGATGCCCGCCTGCGGGTCGGGCTCGCCCTCGCGGGGGAACTCGATGTCCGAGATCACTCCGAGGACGTTCTCGTGGTACTCCTCGAAGTACTCCCAGGCCGTCTCGTAATCGTGGCAGAGGAGGATCTTCGGCCGGGCCCGCATGCGCATGATCCGGTGCGGGCGGTTGATGCTCTCCGAGAGCACGTCCTGGCTGTGGCGCATCAGCTCGGAGTAGATGATCGGCAGGTACGACGAGTAGAAGCGGACGCTGTCCTCGATCACGATGATGGACTGGACGCCCACGAGGTCCGTATCCCAGCGAACGTTCCGCCGGTCCTCGACGGCCTTCACGACCGCGATGAGAATCCGGAAGTCGCCGGTCCAGAGGAAGACGTTCTCGAAGTTCTCGACGCCCTTGCGTTCGACGAGATCCACCAGTTCGCGCTCGTCGTACGTGAGGAGCACGACGGGGACGTCGATCCCGGCCTCGCGCACCTGGCGGGCGAACTCGAACGCGCTCATGTCGCCGAGGTGCATGGTGGCGATGATCACGTCGACGGGCCGCGACCGGTTCGTCACGATCTCGAGCGCGCGCTTGCCGCTCGAAGCCCGCCCCATCCGTGGCAGGTGGACGAGGTTCAGCCCGATGTACTCGTGGATCAGCCCTTCGTCGAGACGGCCGTCCTCCTCCAGGATGAAGGAATCGTAGATGCTCGACACGAGGAGGATGTCGTGAACCCGCCACGACATGAGGTCCTGGAAACGCTGGAAGCCGCTCCCGTAGCCTCGTTCGAACCGGACGGGGTCGTACTCCTTCATCATGGCTCCGGAGTGTAAGGGATCAGCCGGGCGGACCCGAGACCAATAGAGAAGCGGGGGCGGCCCGCGGACCGCCCCCGCTCGTACTCCTTCCGAACCGGACCGTCAGACACCGGGGTGTCAGACGACGCCCTGGTCCAGCATCGAGTCGGCCACCTTGAGGAAGCCGGCGATGTTCGCACCGTTCACGTAGTTGCCCGGGCAGCCGTAGGTGTCGGCCGCTTCGACGCACGACGTGTGAATGCTCTTCATGATCCCGGAGAGACGCTGGTCGACCTCTTCGCGGGTCCAGGAGAGACGCAGGCTGTTCTGCGACATCTCGAGGCCGGAGACGGCGACGCCACCGGCGTTCGCGGCCTTGCCCGGGCCGTAGAGGATCTTGTGCTCGACGTACAGGTTCACCGCGTCCGGAGTCGAAGGCATGTTCGCGCCTTCGGAGACCACGTAGACGCCGTTACGCAGCAGGTTTTCGGCGTCCTTCGCGTTGATCTCGTTCTGGGTCGCGGACGGGAACGCGCACTGCGCCTCGATGTCCCAGATCGGGTTGTGGTCGAGAGACCGGTCGATGGCCGTGTAGGTCGCGCCCGTGAACTTCTCGGCGTATTCGGTCATGCGGCCGCGCCGGACGTTCTTGAGGTCCATGACCCACGCCAGCTTCTCGCGGTCGATGCCGTCCGGGTCGTGGACGAAGCCGCCGGAGTCGGACAGGGTGACGACCTTGCCGCCGAGGTCGAGGATCTTCTCGGTGGTGTACTGGGCCACGTTCCCGGAGCCCGACACGAGGCAGGTCTTGCCCTCGTAGTTCTCGCCGCGGGTCCCGAGCATGTTCTCGCCGAAGTAGACCGCGCCGTAGCCGGTCGCCTCGGGACGAATGAGGGAGCCGCCCCAGTTCAGGCCCTTGCCCGTGAGCACGCCCACGAACTCGTTGCGGAGCTTCTTGTACTGGCCGAACATGAAGCCGATCTCGCGGCCGCCGACCCCGATGTCACCGGCGGGGACGTCGGTGTTGCCGCCGATGTGGCGCTGAAGCTCGGCCATGAACGCCTGGCAGAAGCGCATGACCTCGTTGTCGCTCTTGCCCTTCGGGTCGAAGTCCGAGCCGCCCTTGCCACCGCCCATCGGGAGCGTGGTGAGGCTGTTCTTGAAGACCTGCTCGAAGGCGAGGAACTTGAGGATGCCGAGGTTCACGGACGGGTGGAAGCGCAGGCCGCCCTTGTAGGGGCCGATCGCGCTGTTCATCTCGATCCGGAAGCCGCGGTTGACCTGGACATCGCCCTGGTCGTCGACCCACGGCACGCGGAACATGATGACCCGCTCGGGCTCGATGATCCGCTCGAGCACCTTGGCCTTCCGATACTCGGGGTGCCGGTCGAGCACGAGGGCGAGGGACTCGGCGACCTCCTCGACCGCCTGGTGGAACTCGGGCTGCGCCGGGTTCTTCTGCTTGACCTGGGCCATCAGGTCATGCACGTAGTCAGACATGCCCACTCCTTGTCTTTGAAACTACGTTTCGCCGGTCGGCTGACCGGTCTCTGGTTGTCCGTTCAGGTCCGCAGCCCCGTCGCGCCGTGGCGGCGTTCCTGACAAGGCGAATATATCGAACGTTCGTACGGTTGACGACCCCTAACCCGACCTTCTCACCAGCCGGCCCGTCTCCGCGGTGCCGTAGCCGCCGAGTTCCTCCACCCGGCGCGCGAACTCCGGGGAGCGGATGACGTCGAGGAGGCGCTGCACGGGCGCGAGGTCGAAGAAGTCGTCACGGATGACGAGTTCGTACCGCTCGGAGGTCACCGGGACGAAGTCGAGGTCGAGCGCGCGCGCCGCCGCGAGGACCCCCAGGCCCGCGTCCGCCGCGCCGGAGAGCACCGCGACCGCGACCGCCAGGTGGGTGAACTCCTCGGTCTCGTAGCCGGCGATGTCCCCCGCCGGGATCCCACGCTTCGAAAGCTCGTAGTCGAGCAGCACGCGCGTGCCGGAGCCGGCCTGGCGGTTGATGAACGTCACGCCGCTCCCCGTGAGATCCTCGACGCCGCCGATCCCGCGGGGGTTTCCCCGCGCGACGATCAGGCCCTGCTCCCGGGTGACGAGATGGACGACCTTCACGGGAACCCCCGCGAGGTGCCGGGCGATCCAGGACCGGTTGTAGGTGCCGTCCTCCGGGTCCAGCAGGTGAGAGCCCGCGAGGTGGCACCGGCCGTTCGCCAGCGCCTTCAGGCCACCGAGGCTGCCGACGTGGCTGGAAGAGAGGGACACGCCCGCCTCCCGCTCCCGGAGCATGTCGTCGATCACGTCGAGGCAGAGGTCGTGGCTGCCCACGGCGACGAGGTTCCTCTCGATCTCCGCCCGCGGACGCAGCAGTTCGACATCCACGGGACGGTCCGGGTGCACACCTTCCAGATCGGTGCCGATCCTCAGGATTCCGTCCGCCTTCGTGATGCTGGTGACCGTGCCCGCCCCGCGGGGCAGCGGGCTCGCGACGAGATCGCCCCCGACGCGACCCAGTCGCACGCGGACCAGTTCCTCCATCCCCAGTTTCGAGGCGATCTTCCTGGCCGGCGTGGCCGAAACGATCCGGCGCTCCTCCCGGTGCACGCCGAGCATCGCGTCCAGGGCCGGCGCGACGAATTCGTCGAAGGCGACGATCGCGGAGACCGGGTAGCCGGGGACCCCGACGACCGGCGTGTCCCCCACCGCCGCCAGGAGCGTCGGCTTCCCCGGCATGACCGTCACTCCGTGCGTCAGGACCTCGCCGCCGGCCCGCTCGATCGCTCTCTTCGTGAAGTCCCGGGCGCCGGCCGAGGACCCGCCGATCACCAGCACCGCGTCGTACGTCTCCGCCCCCGAGGCGATGACCCGCCCGATCTCGTCCACGTCGTCGCGCAGGCCGTCGTGACGAAAAGCGGCCCCTCCCCGCGCCGTCACGAGCCCGGCCAGGACGATGGAGTTCGATTCGATGATCGCCCCCGCCGGCACGCCCTCCCCGAGCTCCGACGGGTCCAGCATCTCGTCCCCGGTCGGGATCACGAGGAACCGCGGCTTCCGGACGACGGTCACGGTCGCGACGCCGCCGGCGAGAAGCGCGCCGGTGCACCAGGGGGTCACGCGATGGTGACGCGGAAACAGCATCTCGGTGGCGACGATGTCCTCGCCGACCTTCCGCACGTGCTGCCAGGGAAACGCCGGGGCCTCGATCCGCACGCGGTCCTCGTCGGGCGCCTGCACGTCCTCGATCATGACGACCGCGTCGAATCCCTCCGGCACCGCGTCGCCCGTGTTCACGTACACGGCGCCCTCGCCCACGGCGAGCTCCCGGGGTTCGAGGTCGCTGGCTCCCCAGGTCTCGCGCGCCCGCACGGCGATCCCGTCCATGGCCGCCCCGTGGTACGTCGGCGAGCTCACGCGGGCGAACGCCGGCTCGAGCAGGACGCGCCCGACCGAGTCGGCGACGCTCACGTCCTCGCCTCTCCGCCGGTCGCTCCACGGAAAACGTGCGAGGAAGCGCGCGCGCGCGTCGGCCACCGAACTCATCTGCAGGTACACGTTTCGACGGTTCATCGCCTTCCCCCGTCAGAACAGCTCGACCCGAACGACGGAGCCCTCGAAGAGGCCCTCCACGTCGCGTCCGATCTCGATCAACCCGTCCGCCCCCACCATCGTCCGCACGAGCCCCGACCGGCCGGGCACCGGCTCCGCGCGGAGCGTGCCGTCCCGCTCCCGGAGCCGGACGCGAACGAACTCCCGCCGACCGTGTGCCGAGGCCAGGTTCCGGGTGAGCGTCGCCGGAACGAGCACCGAACGCCGCCGGGTGGCGCCTCCCAGGTGTTCGATCTGCGGCCGGACCAGCACGGAGAACACGACCATGGCGGACGCCACGTGTCCCGGCAGTCCCCAGACCGGCCGCCCGGCGACGTCGGCGAGGATCGTCGGCTTGCCCGGCCGCATCGCGACGCCGTGCAGGAGGACGCGGGACTCCGGCAGGGCTTCCAGGACCTCGATGGTCAGGTCGCGGGCGCCCACGGAACTCCCGCCCGAAATGAGGACGACGTCGGCGAGGTCGCACGCCGCCCGGCAGGCCTCGAGCAGGGCGTCGAACTCGTCGGGCACGATCCCGCGCGGCAGGGCGACGCCGCCACAGCTCTCGACGAACGCTCCCAGCGAATGGCGGTTCACGTCCCGGACCCGGCCGGGGCCCGGCGTCTCTTCCGCGGGCACGACCTCGTCCCCCGTCGAGAGGATCGCGACGCGCGGCCGGTCGAACACCTCGACTTCCGTCACGCCGAGCGCGGCGAGGAGCCCGACTTCCGGGGGCCGCAGGCGGGTGCCTCGCTCGAGCGCCGTGTCGCCGGCACGGGCGTCGTCCGCCGCGCCGATCACGTTCGCGCCCGGCGCCACGGAGCGCATCACCTCGACGGTGCTCTCGTCGACAGGCTCCGTGTGCTCCACCATGACGACGGCGTCCGCGCCCTTCGGGAGCATGCCTCCGGTGGGAATCCCGGCCGCCTCCCCGGGCCCGACGACCACTTCCGCGGACCGGCCCATCTCGACCGAGCCGACCACCGCCAGCAGGGCCGGGGCTCCGTCGCTCGCCCCGAAGGTCGAGGACGCGCGGACCGCGAAGCCGTCCATCGTGGAGCGGGAGAACCCGGGCAGGTCCGCCGCGGCGACGACGTCCGCGGCGAGAACGCGCCCGAGCGCTCCTTCCAGCGGGACCCGGCCGCTGCCGACGGAAGCAAAGCCCAGGGCCTGCGCTCGCGCCTCCTCGACGTCGGCCACCTGAAAGAACTCCCTCATCGTCCCGATTCTGAGACCTCCGCCGCCGCGGGCGTTAGGATTCGCCGATGCGCATCCTCATGCTCGTCGTCCTCGCGCTCTTCCTTCCGGCCTGCGGCGACTCCGCGGAGCCGGATACGATCATTCTCGCCACGACGACCTCCACGGACGACTCGGGCCTGCTGGATTCTCTCCTCCCGCCCTTCGAGGCGAGGGAGGGGATCAAGGTCAACCGGGTCGCCGTCGGCACGGGCCGGGCCCTCGCCATCGCGAAGAGGGGCGAGGCCGACATCCTCCTCGTCCACGCGCGGGCCCGGGAGGACGCCTTCGTCGCGGAGGGGTTCGGCATCGACCGGCGGGACATCATGTGGAACGACTTCGTGATCGTCGGTCCCGCCGGGGATCCGGCGGGCGTCCGGGGCACGAAGGAGGCGCTGGATGCCGTGAAGAAGATCGCCCGCGCGAAGGCGAAGTTCGTCTCCCGCGGTGACGACTCCGGGACGCACATCCGCGAGAGGAGCCTCTGGGCCGCGGCCGGACTGACGCCGGACTGGGCGGACTATCGCGAAGCCGGGCAGGGCATGGGGCCGTGCCTCGCCATCGCGCACGAGATGCTGGCCTACGTTCTGACGGACCGCGGGACCTTCCTGGCGTACGGGCAGCGCGTGGACCTCGAGGTCCTCTGCGAAGGCGATCCCGCGCTCCGGAACCCGTACGGTGCGATCCTGGTCGATCCCGGGCGGCACCCCCACGTGAAGGTGGACGCGGCTCGGAAGCTCCTCGACTACCTCACTTCGCCCGAGGGGAAGGACCGGATCGACGCCTTCCGGATCGACGGCAAGGTCCTCTTTCACGCGCACCGGGGAGACTGAGGGACCGTGGACTTCTTCATCGAAGGCGTGCGGGAAGCCGCCCGCCTGGTCCTGTCCGGGGAGCCCGAGGTCTACCACGCCGTCTGGGTCACGATCCTCTGCACCACGACGGCGGTGACGCTGGCCGCGCTCCTCGCCTTTCCCGCCGGGGCCTGGCTCGGCCTCCATCGCCGCGACGGCCGCGGCCTTCTCGTCTTCCTCGTGCGCGTGGGGATGTTCACGCCGACGGTCGTCGTCGGCCTCGTCGTCTACGGCCTCATTTCGCGCCAGGGCATCTTCGGCGGGCTGGGCCTCCTCTACACGAAGACAGCGATCGTGATCGGCGAGGCGATCCTCGCCTTCCCGCTGATCGTGACGCTGACGCACGGCGCCGTTTCCGGCCTCGACCACCGCGTTCCGGAAACCGCGAAGACTCTCGGGGCCGGGCGGCTGCGCATCCTGCACACCGTCCTCGGCGAGGTGCGCGTCGGTCTCGTCGCCGCGTACCTGGCGGGTTTCGCGCGGTGCCTTTCGGAACTCGGGGTCGTCCTGCTCGTCGGCGGGAACTTCAGGATGGAGACCCGGACGCTCGCCAGCACGATCACGCTCGAGGTCCGCAAGGGCCAGTTCGGCAAGGGCCTCGCCTGCGGGATCATCCTCCTCGTCCTCGCGGTGACCGCCGCCATGCTCGCTCACCGCCTCGGCCGGGAGGCCCGGACATGATCCGCCTCCGCGATGTCGAGATGCGCTTCCGCGACGTTCACGCCCTGTCCCTGCCTTCGCTCGACCTCGCGCCGGGCGAACGGCTGGGCATCCTCGGGCGCAATGGCAGCGGGAAGTCGACGCTCCTGAGGATCCTGGCGGGCCTGCTCCGGCCGACGGCGGGTACGGTCGAGGGCCTCCCGCCGCCCGGCCGGGCCGTCCTGCTGCACCAGCGGCCCTGGCTCTTCCGCGGCAGCGCGCGGGACAACGTCGCCTACCCGCTTCGCATCCGCGGTGCGGCCCGAAGCGAGGCGGACGAGTGGCTGGCCCGCCTCGGGGCCGCTCACCTGGCCGACCGTCGAGCCGCCGACCTGTCCGGCGGAGAGCGTCGAAGGGTCGCGATTGCGCGTGCGCTCGCGGCGCGGCCGGAGTTGCTTCTGCTCGACGAGCCGGGTTCCGCGCTGGACGACGCCGGCGCCTCGTCCCTCGCCGCCGTCCTTTCTGAGTTCACCGGCACGCTGGTCATCGCCGCCCCCGCCCGTTCCGGCTTCGAGCTACCCCGCACGATCGAACTGGTCGCGCCCGCCCCGTAAGCACACAAACGCATCAAACGGTGTCAGGA
>JBDLIY010000063.1:0-13253 GCA_039714635.1 Planctomycetota bacterium | reverse complement strand
AGACGCAGGGGCGGCTCCAGGACGAGATCGATGCGGCCGACGGCTGGGAGCTCGACCGCCGGCTCGAGATCGCGATGGACGCGATGCGTCTGCCGCCCGGCGACGCGGAGGTCGCGGTCCTTTCCGGGGGAGAGAAGCGACGCGTCGCGCTCTGCCGGGCGCTCCTCGCGAAGCCGGACATGCTGCTCCTCGACGAGCCGACGAACCACCTCGACGCCGAGTCCGTGGCGTGGATCGAGCGGGCGCTGAACGAGTACGAGGGCTGCGTCCTCGTCGTCACGCACGACCGCTACTTCCTGGAGAACTTCTGCGGCTGGATCCTCGAGATGGAGGGCGGTCGCGGCATCCCGTGGAGGGGCAACTACTCGATCTGGCTCGAGGGGAAGAAGGAGCACCTCGCCGTCGAGCAGAAGCAGCAGCGCAAGCGCCGGCAGGCCCTGGACCGAGAGCTCCAGTGGGTCCGCGCGTCGGCCCGCGGCCGCCAGGCGAAGAGCAAGGCGCGTCTCGACGCCTACGACAAGATGTCCGAGGCGGAGTCGATGGAATCGTCGTCGGAGATCGAGATCCTGATCCCCGCCGGGAAGCGGCTCGGCGACCTCGTCCTCCGGGCGGAGGGCGTCGAAAAGGGCTACGGCGACCGGCTGCTGATGGAGGACATGACGTTCGACCTGCCCCCGGGCGGGATCCTCGGCGTGGTGGGGCCGAACGGCGCCGGCAAGACGACGCTGCTCCGGATGATCACGGGCGGGGAGGAGCCGGACGGCGGCACGCTCCAGATCGGAGAGACGGTGAAGCTGGCCTACGTGGACCAGAGCCGCGAGGACCTGGTCGGCGACAAGCTCGTCTGGGAGGAGATCGGCGGCGGCACGGACGAACTCCAGTTCGGCCGCGAGCGCGTACCGACGCGGGCGTACTGTTCCTGGTTCGGCTTCCGCGGCTCGGACCAGCAGAAGCGGGTGGGGGACCTGTCGGGCGGCGAGCGGAACCGGGTGCACCTGGCGAAGCTGCTGCGCTCCGGCGGCAATCTGCTGCTGCTCGACGAGCCGACGAACGACCTCGACGTGAACACGCTCCGCGCGCTGGAGGAGGCGTTGCTCTCGTTCGTGGGCTCGGCGGTGGTGGTGACGCACGACCGCTGGTTCCTGGACCGGATCGCGACGCACATCCTGGCGTTCGAGGGCATGAGCCAGGTCCGCTTCTTCGAGGGCAACTGGCAGGCCTACGAGGAGGACCGGATCCGCCGGCTGGGCGAGGAGGCCGCGCAGCCGCACCGGATCCGGTACAAGCCGATTGCACGTTGACACGGATTACGTGTGCACGTGTTCTGTGTATATGAACTTGACGATCGCCGTAGATGACGACTTTCTCGAGAGGGCCCGGCAGCACGCGCGGCGCCGGGGGATCAGTCTGCAGCAGATGCTCCGGGAGTAACTGGAGGGCCTCGTCGGATTGGCCTCGCCCGATGATGTCGCAGATGAGTTGCTCTCCCTCATGTCCGAGAGGGGCGGTCGCTCGGGCGGGCTCCGGTTTCGGCGGGAGGATGCCTACGAGGGGCGGCTGTGAGCGATCGTGTCTTTCTCGACACGAACGTCCTGGTCTACGCGGACGACCTCGACGCGGGATCGAAGCGGGACGTGGCCCGGAGCATCGTGGAGCGTGCTGTTCGCACTCGCTCCGGCGTGCTCTCCACCCAGGTTCTACAGGAGTACTTCGTTACGGCGACACGCAAGCTCGGCGTCGCCGCGGAGGACGCACAGCGCAAAGTGGAGTTGCTCGGGTCCCTCGAAGTCGTGCGCATCGAGGTGCCGACGATTCTCGGCGCCATCGAACTCCATCGTCTCTACGGCTTCTCGCTCCGGGATTCGCTCATCGTCGAGTGCGCCGCCGTCGCGGGCTGCCCCCGGCTCCTGACGGAGGACCTGCATCACGGTCAGCAGGTGCGAAGGCTGACGATCGAGAACCCGTTCGTGGACTAGTGTGCGAGCAACGGGCTCGGATGCGCTCGAAACCCCCGACATTGTTTTCCCACGCGGAAAACCGCTTTCCCACGGACCTCCAGCTCACGATCTGTCTGGACGCCCTCCGACGCCGCTTCGGTGTCGGGTGTTCACGCCCCGCTGCGGTGGGCCCGAACCACGTTCTCCGGCAGCCGCCCGAGACTCCCGGCCCGCGGCCAGTCCCTCTCGGCATCCGTGCCGCCGACCAGCGGCAGGTAGTAGTCCTCCCCGATCAGCACCAGCCAGTGGGCGGTCGCCCGGTCGACCGCATCGGGCTCCGGGCAGAGGTCCGCCATCTCCTCCCGCGCCCGACCCATCGCGACCAGCGGGCCGAAGCGGAACGCCATGCCCAGGCCTTCGTAATGCTCGACCATCTCCTCCGGGAGGTGTGAGTCCGGATCGGTCGACGTCGTCGCGGCGATCCGGATCTCGAGCCGCGTAACGTCGGTCTCGGGAAGTCCGGCGATGGCCGCCGCGAGGCCGTCGAGGCAGTCGGCGCGACCGCTCTCGCGGTCGAAGTTGTCGTGGAAGGTGTCGACGGAGACGGTGACGATCAGGTCCCGCTCCGTCCCGGCGAGGTAGCGGCGGAGAAACGTCCGGCACGCCTCCGGGTCGATCCATGCGCTGCCGTTCGTGGTGAACCACGGCGTGAACCCGGCGTCCGCGACGGCCAGGAGCACGTCGACGAGGTCGCGGTCACCCTCGCGCCAGAGGGTCGGCTCGCCGCCCGAGAAGTGGACGAGCTCGACGGTCTCGAGGGTCCGGCAGTCGAAAAGGAACCGCTCCAGCTGATCGAACGTCAGGCGATAGCCCCGCTCCATCGGCTCGTCGGAGCGGAGGCAGTGCGGACAGTCGAAGTTGCAGGGCTCCAGGAGCAGGATGCTCGCCATCGTCGTGTCGCGGATCTCGATGTCCATCGGCGTCCCATGATGACAGGATCCGCCGTGGCCGGCCACCGGTGGGCACACGACTTGCGTTCTCCCGGGTCGATAGGTGAGGGTGCGGGCCGCAACGGCCCGGAGGGGGAGATCGATCCGAGCAACGAGGCGAAGCGCGCATGAACACATGCGGGACGGCCGGATGCGGATCCTCCTTCGCGCCGGGGAAGCAGGATACGCTTCCCGGCATTCTCATCGTGGATGACAATCGGGCCATCCGCGATCTTCTGCGGTGCGCCACCGACGACCTCGAGCTGCGGTGCGACGAGGCGGCCGACGTCGAGTCCGCCCTGGCGCAGCTTTCCCGCCGGGAGTACTCGGTGGCGGTCGTGGACCTGGCGCTCCGGGACCGCAGCGGGATCGAGGTCCTCGACGCGGTTCGCCGGCGATCCTCGGGCACTCGATGCATCGTCGTCACGGCCTACGCCGACGTGGGCTGGGCCGCCCGGGCCGTGCGCGCCCGGATCGACGACTACCTCGTCAAGCCCTTCCCGATCGAGGAGTTCCGGGCGTCCCTCGAGCGCTCCCTCCGCCTGCGGGAAGAGAGCCTGGAGGATCGGTCCCGCCGCCGCCGGCTCGTCACGCGGGTCTCGGATCTCGAGGAGAGGCTCGAGGAGCAGTCCACCCGGGGAATCCGCTCCCTCGTGAAGACGCTGGAAGCGAGGGATCCCTACACGCAGGGCCACTCCGTTCGCGTTGCGGAACTCTGCCTGTCCCTCGCCACCTTCTGTGGACTGTCCCGGGATCGGACTGACGACCTGGTCCAGGCGGCGCTCCTCCACGACCTGGGGAAGGTGGCCGTCCCGGACTCCTGCCTCCGGAAGGAAGGCCCGCTCACGCCTGCAGAGGTTGCGAAGGTCCGCGTCCACCCCCGCGTCGGCTACGACATCCTCCTCACCCTCGTCGGGCCGGGGGCGATCGTCCGGTCCGTGCTCCGGCACCACGAATGGTGGGACGGAACGGGCTATCCCGGCGGCGTCCGGGGTCGGCAGCTCAGGATCGAAGACCGGATCCTGTCGATCTGCGACAGCTTCGACGCGATGACGAGCGAGCGACCGTACCGGGCCGCGCTGCCGGTATCCCGTGCCCTCGAGGAGATCCGGAAGGGACGGGGTACGCAGTTCGAGCCCGGCCTCGCGGATCTGTTCTGCGAGCACGCTGTGGAGTTCTGCGGCGGCGGGTCAGTTCCCGGGCGGTTGGTGTGACGGACCGGTCTCCTCGCGCGTCTCCGAGATCGCCATCTCGAGCGCGGTTCCCAGCAGGGACGGCCCTTCGTCGACCCTCAGGAGCGCTCGACACAGTTCGCGCTCGTTCTTCGCGACGACCCCGAACAGGACCGGGTGGACCTCTCCGCAGCACTTCCCCAGCCGTCGCAGGATCTCTCCGTAGCGATCGAGGTGTTCGGGCCACTCGGTGACGGGAGAGTGAACCCGGCTGACGACGGCGGCCAGGCGACCGCAGGGCACCGCGTACACCGATGCCTGATCGATCCCGCCCGACCCCCAGCCCACGCCCTCCGCGGGCTCCACCAGTGCGTAGACGAAGAGACCCTCCTCGACATCCGACACCTTGCGCACGTCGCCTCCTTCCATCCCCTGAGACTCCCTCTCAAATGCAAGGCACGTGCCGCGGTCGTATCGGGAGGTCGCGGGGGGGAGCGCCGGAGATCACCATGGCGGAGCCGCCATGGACCCATGGCATCGGCGCCCGATCGGCGGTGCGGCGGTGCTTGCCCGGATTCGCCGGATCGGCTAGATTCCCTTTCGTAGCAGGGGGTAGGGTCCCCGTGAGGTGGCGAGTTGAATCAGGGCGGCCGTCCAGGAGCCCGTCTGTTCCGATCGTCGTTCGCTTCCGCGGGGATTCCCTGCCTTCCTCAAGCCACCACGCCCGGCGTGGGCGCATCTCCGGACAGTGAGGCCTGATGATCGAACCAATACCGAAGCGTCGTGCTCCAGAACATCGCGGGACCGTCGGCGTGTGGTCCCTCGAACTGGACCTGGGGGGAGAGCCGCTCTCCTCGACGGCGCCGGAGTTCCGGCCCGGCCCCGGATCGGGCGATCGGACGGAAATCCACCCGGAGGATCGGGACCGCCTGGAGGAGACCCTCGCCCGGACGGTGGCGGAAGGCCGGCCCCTCGACGTCGAGTACCGGGTCGTGCACGGTGACCGCGTGACCTGGCTGAATGCCCGGGCGGATCTCGTGGTGGACGTGACGGACACGCCGACGGGTCTGCGCGGCGCGATCGTCGACATCACGAGGCTGAAGAACCACGAAGAGGACCTCCTGCAGGCGAAGAAGCTGGAAACCGTCGGTCAACTCGCCGCCGGTGTCGCCCACGACTTCAACAACCTCCTCACGGTGATCGGCGGATACGCGGAGATGGTGGACGCGGCCCTCGATGAATCCCATCCGCTCCGGCCCAAGGTGAGCCAGATCGTCCGGGCGACGGAGCGGGCGGGCAGCCTCACTCGTCAACTCCTCGCCTTCAGCCGCCAGGAGCCTCATGACCCGGGCCTCCTCGATCTCAACGACGTCCTCCTCGAGATCGACCTGATGCTGCGGCGCCTGATCGGCGCGGACGTGCGGATCGTCACCATGCCCGGTCCGGGGTTGTGGAAGATCTCCGCGGATCCGGCCCGGCTGGAGCAGATCATCGTCAACCTCGCGGTGAACGCGAGGGACGCCATGCCCGAGGGCGGCACCCTCACCATCCGGACGGTCAACCGGATCCAGGAACTCGACGACGGTCCCGACAAGCTCGTGGAGTTGACCGTTGCGGACACCGGATGCGGCATGGACGAAGAGGTGCAGAGGCATATCTTCGAGCCGTTCTTCACGACGAAGGACGCGGGCGACGGCACGGGGCTCGGCCTCGCCACGGTGCACTCGATCGTCCGGCAGTGCCGGGGCAGGATCTCGGTGAAGAGCCGGCCCGGCAAGGGCACGACCTTCACGATCCTCCTGCCCGTCGTCTCCGCGGAGGCGTTGCGGACCGGAGCCAGCGGGTTCCAGCCCAGCGTGTCCGGCGGACGGGAGACGATCCTCCTCATCGAGGACGAAGATGCCGTGAGGGAGTTCGCCGCGGACATCCTCCGGGCCGCGGGCTACCGCGTGCTGACGGCCAAGGAGGGGGTCGAAGGCCTCTCCGCGGCGGAGGCGTGTCCCGGCCGGATCCACCTCCTTTTCACCGACGTGGTGTTGCCCCTCGTGGGCGGAGACGCGCTCGCCGGGATGATGGTCCCGAATTACCCCGGCCTGAAGGTCCTCTACTCCACGGGCTACGCCGGACGTTCGTTCCAGGACGAGGGCCGGCTCGATCCGGATGTCTCGGTCGTGGACAAGCCCTACTCCGGTGAGGAGCTGCTACGACGGGTCCGGGAGATCCTCGACCGTTAGCCCGTACTTCTTCATCTTCAGGTACAGCGTCTTGTAGTCGATCCCCAGGCGTCGGGCGGCCTGCGCCTTGTTGCCTCCGGCTTCCCGCAGGGCCCTCCCGATCGCGGCCCGTTCCACCGCTTCGACCGCCCGGCCGACCTGCTCCTTGAGCGGCGCGTCGACGGGCGCCGGGACCGACACCTGCTCCCGGACCTCCCCGGTTTCGAGGGCTGTTTCGATGGGAGTTCCCAGGTGGGCGAGATGGCGGGGGAGGATCTCGTCCTCGGCGAGCAGGACCGCGCGCCGGATCGCGCTCCTGAGCTCCCTGACGTTCCCCGGCCAGGTGTGGTCGAGAAGGCAGTCCAGTGCCGCCTCCGAGAACCCCGCCACCTCCTTCCCCAGCTCCTGACGCGTCGCGTCGAGGAAGCGCTGGCTCAGGTAGAGCACGTCCTGACGCCTCTCCCGGAGCGGCGGGATCCGGATGGGAAACTCGCTCAGACGGTAGTAGAGGTCCTCCCGGAAGCGGCCGGCGGCGACCTCGGCCTCGAGTTCCTGGTTCGCGGCCGCCACGATCCTCACGTCCACGGGGATGGGGCGATCTCCCCCCACCCTCTGGATCACGCGTTCCTGCATCGCGCGGAGGAACTTGGCCTGGCACGCCGGCGGCGTGTTCAGGATCTCGTCGAGGAACAGCGTCCCGCTCGATGCGATCTCGAAGCGCCCCGGGCGGCTCCGGTGCGCGTCCGTGAAGGAGCCCTTCTCGTGTCCGAAGAGTTCGCTCTCGAACAGCGCCTCCGGAACGGCGCCGCAGTCGACGGCGACGAAATCGCGGTCCCGCCGATCGCTCGCGTCGTGGATCGCCGTCGCCACGAGTTCCTTGCCGGTCCCGGTCTCTCCGACGATGAGCACGGTGAAGTCCGACTGCGCCACGCGGCGGACTTCCGTATCGAGCCGGGCCACGACCTCGGACGGCCCCATCGCCTCGGCCAGGTTCGTCGAGCCGAGGCGGCCCCTCAGGGTCCGAATCTGGCTTCGGAGCAAGCGCTCGCTCATCGCCCGGTGGACGGCGCGGAAGATATGGGCTCGCTGGAGCGGCTTCGTCAGGAAGTCCGAGGCGCCGTTCTTCATCGCTTCGACGGCGTCCCGGGAGTCGGTCGAGCCGGAGATGACGACGACCGGAAGATCGGGATCCCGATCCTTGATCCGGCGCAGCGCCTCGATCCCGTTCATCTCCGGCATGGCGAGATCGAGAAGCAGGATGTCGGGCCTCAACTCCTCCGTCAGGCGGAGTGCCTCGACGCCGTTGGTGCCGAGCGTCGGCTCGAACCCTTCGTCCCGCATCCAGTCTTCGATGAGCGAGAGCACCTGCTCATCGTCGTCCACGATCAGGACGCGACCCGTTGCGTCCATTCACGGCTCCCGTACGGCCCTGCTCTCCCCGTCCGGGCCTGGGAACATCGTACCGCCGACGTGGCCGGGAGGGGAGACCCGGCGCGGATTCCCGTCGCGATCAGCCGTGCTGTGGGGGGTGCCCGCCGAGATCACATCGCGTTGTGCCCCGTGACCCGGAACGTCCCTGGAAAATGCAGAGCGGGCGTGATCGGGCCGTCCTCCGCACGGGGAGCGAGGACGGCGGTTGCACGATGGTCAGACCCCGGGGTGCCCGAACGCGGCCCGGACCGCCCGCTCCATGGCCGCGATCTCCTCGTCCGTGAGGAGCGAAAAGCGACTCGCGCGCTTCGCCGCGGAGAGACGGCGGGAGTAGAACGCGTCAGTTCGGTGATTTTTGCGTCGATTCATTGGTTTCGCAGGAATTCTGCGTCAATCGGCGCCCGCCATCCCCGTAGAACGGGCGCACCCAGCTCTCCGCCGTCTCGCCGGCCGCCGCGCGTTCGAAGTGCAGCCGCAGCTTCGCCTCCACCAGGTCCTGGTTGAGGAACGGGAGGCCCAGGCAGTGCCAGAAACGCTGGTTCGTGCCGCCGAGCGGCTTCCGGAGGAAGACCGAGAACTCGTCCGCGCGGCCGTCGAGCACGTCCTCGATGTCGTTCGCCCAGTAGTGCTCGTCCGGCTCGCCGGCGGGCGGGACCACCTGGAACTCCATCGTCTCGAATCCGATCCCGTAGTCGACGTCCTCGAATTCCGCCGTCGTGCCGTAGCGGACGCGGACCCGGTACTCGCCGGCGCCATCGGTGAGCAGGCGCTCGATCGGCGGCTCTCCGAGCCCGATCAGCCACGGGCGGAAGCGATCGTTCAGGGCGGTGAGGATCAGGCCGCGGGCCGATGGCCGGCGGTCGTCGCGGAGCGGCGCGACCGGGAACGGCGAGAAGAGGTCGAGCGACCGATCGAACCAGCGGTCCGGCTCCGCCTCCAGCAGCGTCAGAAAGTCCGCGGTCTCACGTTCCTCGAGGATGCCCTCCTCGACGCGGTGGACCTCGCCGGGCAGGAATTCCTCCACCCGGTGCCGGGTCCCGAAGGCGTCGCCGATCTGCCGTTCCAGCTGCACGCGGTCCGCCCGGCGGATCGGGAAGAGGACGTGGTTCCAGTCGGGATCGATCACCGTCGGAAACGCCAGGCCCTGGCCGGCCACGAGGCGGAGAAGACGGCGGTTCCCCCAGAGCGGATCCCGCCCTTCGTCGGTCGGCGAGAGGATCGCCGCGATCTGATCGCTCATTCCCTCGAGGGCCGCGTCGATCCGGGCCCGGCGGTCCTCGGCGTCCACGGCGGAGAGCGATCCCATCGTCGCGGCCAGCTCGTTCCGCGTCGTCAGGAAGACCGCGTTCTCGCGGTCGGCGAAGTAGCCGGCGACGAGCTCGCGGACCTCGGGCTCGTAGAGCGGCAGCAGCGCGTCGGCTTCGTTCAGGAAGACTTCCCGGCCGTCGTCCACGACGAGGAGCATCACGTCGTCCTCGTTCGTGCCGCGGGAGCCCGGGTCGAAGAACGCCTCGATTTCGACGCCGCGGAAGTCGACGCGCCGACGATCCTCGAGCCAGACGATCTCCGCGTCTGGCAGGTACTCGGTCAGGAGGAGTTCGAGGAACCTGAGGCTGACGGGGAGCAGCAGCGTCGGCCGCGTCGAAAGCCCGGACCACAGCCGTCGCAGCGTGTACGGGTCGATGTGGTCGGTGTGCGAGTGGGAGAGGTAGATCGCGTCGATCGGCTCGAGGTCGGCCGGGTCGAAGCGGAGGCGCGGGAAGCGGCCCATCAGGTCGCCGATGCACCAGTCGTCGAGCCAGGGATCGCCGAGGATGCGGACGCCGCCGGTGTCGAGGAGGAACGAGCTGTGACCGAGCGAGAGGATCTCCATGCCGGAGAGTCTAGTCGGAGATCCCTTCGCTCGCGTGGCAGAATGGCGAACTCCGCGGGCCGACCCCGGTTCCACGGAGTCATGGGAGCGAAAGAGATGAGCAACGAAGAGGCGTCTCCGAAGAAGGACTTCATCCGCGAGATCGTCGCGGCGGACCTTTCGGCCGGGAAGCACGAGCGGATCGTCACGCGGTTCCCGCCGGAGCCGAGCGGCTACCTCCACATCGGCCACGCGAAGGCGTTCTGCCTCGACTTCGGCATCGCCTTCGAGTTCGGAGGGCACTGCAACCTGCGCTTCGACGACACGAACCCCATGAAGGAGGAGACCGAGTTCGTCGACTCCATCATGGAGGACATCCGGTGGCTCGGGTTCGACTGGGGGGAGAAGGCCCTCTACGCCTCCGACTACTTCGAGGAACTCCACGACTGGGCCGTGAAGCTGATCCGCGACGGAAACGCGTACGTCGATGACCTGTCGGCCGACGAGATCCGTGAGATGCGCGGGACGCTGACGGAGCCGGGGACGCCGAGTCCGCACCGCGACCGATCCGTAGAGGAGAACCTCGACCTCTTCGCGCGGATGCGAGCCGGGGAGTTCGAGAACGGTACGCACGTGCTGCGCGCGAAGATCGACATGGCCTCGCCGAACTTCGCGCTGCGCGATCCGGTCATGTACCGCATCCAGCACGCCGAGCACCACCGCACCGGCGACGCGTGGTGCATCTATCCCATGTACGACTGGGCGCACGGGCAGAGCGACGCGATCGAGGGCGTCACGCACTCGCTCTGCAGCCTGGAGTTCGAGAACAACCGGCCGCTCTACGACTGGTTCCTGGATCGGCTGGATCTGCCCGAGCGGCCGCGGCAGTACGAGTTCGCCCGGCTGAACATGACCCACACCGTCATGAGCAAGCGGAAGCTTCGCCGGCTCGTGGAGGAGGGGCACGTCGACGGGTGGGACGACCCGCGCATGCCGACGCTGGCCGCGCTGCGCCGCCGGGGCTACACGCCGGAGGCGATCCGGGAGTTCGTCAGTCGCGTCGGGGTCACGAAGTCCGACAACGTGATCGACATCGCGCTGCTGGAGCACTGCCTGCGGGAGGATCTGAACCGCCGCGCGCCGCGCTTCATGGCGGTGACGAAGCCGCTGAAGGTCGTGATCCTGAACTACCCCGAGGGGGAGACGGAGGAGTTCGACTTCGTCAACAACCCGGAGGACGAGTCGGCGGGCACGCGGAAGGTGCCGTTCGGCCGCGAGGTCTGGATCGAGCGCGACGACTTCATGGAGGAGCCGGTGCGGAAGTTCTTCCGGCTGGCGCCGGGGCGCGAGGTGCGGCTGCGGTACGCGTATCTGATCACGTGCGAGCACGTCGTGAAGGATCCGGCGACCGGGGAGATCACGGAGTTGCATTGCACGTACGATCCGGAGAGTCGCGGCGGCAACGCACCGGACGGCCGGAAGGTGAAGGCGACGCTGCACTGGGTTTCGGCGGCGCACGCGCGCGACGCGACGGTGCGGCTCTACGACGCGCTGTTCACGCGGGAGGACCCGGAGGCGGGCGGCGAGGACTTCGTCGGGTTCGTGAATCCGGACTCGCTGACGGTGCTTCCGGGCGCGAAGGTCGAGCCGGCGCTGGCCGGCCTGGAGGCGGGCGTCCCCTGCCAGTTCGAGCGCCAGGGCTACTTCTGCCGCGACACGCGGGACGGCACGCCCGAGGCCCCGGTTTTCAACCGCGCGGTGTCGCTGCGGGACACGTGGGCGAAGCTACAAAAGCAGCAAAACCGCCAATAACCCCACTCATTTCGGGCCTCCCGGGGCCAAAACACCTAACGTCTCGTCAGGGCGGAATCCGATGAGGGTTCCGGGTGGACGCGGAACCCGACCGTGTCCCGGGGCGAGGTAGAAAGGTGTTGGTATGCACGGCCGGTCCACGGGCCGGGCGGTGGCGCTCGCCGTCCTGCTCCTCCTGTTCGCCGTCATTCCGGGCGTCTCCCGGGCGGCTGACGAAGGCGTCCTCTCCGATTCGAAGGACGCGTTCACCGCAGACATCCAGTCCGCCTCGGACGTGGACGTCTTCACGCTCGAACTCCTCGAGGGCACGAAGGTCAGCCTCCAGGTCAAGGCCGGGAAGAAGAACGGCCTCCTGCCGGAGGTGAAGGTCTACCGCCCGGACGGCTCGCAGTTCGACGAGACCCTCTTCGCCAAGAAGGTGGGCACGAAGAAGCCGGGCCTGAAGAACCTCCCCGTGGACGTCGACGACGGTGGCCTCTGGGCGATCCGCGTCGGCAGCTCCGACGGCGAGACCGGCGAGTACGTCATCTCCTTTTCGTTGAAGACCCCGAAGAAGGTTCGCGCGAAGGGCCTCCCCGTCGGCGCCGGCCAGACGGTCCGCGTGAAGTTCGGCGCGCGGGACGGCGCGCTCGTCACCGCCACGGTGACGGAGAAGGACAAGAAGACGGGCACCCCGGTCGCCGCGGTCCGCCTCATCGACCCGTTCGGTGCGGAGATCGCCGACGCGACGGCCGCCTTCGTGCGGAAGAAGAACAGGTTGAGCCTGAAGAAGTTCCCCGTCGAGCACGGCTTCGGCAACTACGCGGTGGAGGTCCAGGGCGCGGCGGAAGGCGGCAACATCCTCGACGTGAAGGTGAAGGTGAAGCTGCCGAAACACCAGCGGCGGAAGGAACTGCTGCCGCCGGAGGCGCGGCTCGACTCGATCTCGGTCGACACCGTCCACCAGGAAGACGAGCAGGTCACCCTCACGGTCAGCGGCGCGAACTTCCTCGATGGCTCGACGGCGCGCTTCGAGCCCGTCGGGATCGACGTGACCTCCGTGGACGTGACAGGGCCCGAGTCGGCCACCGTCGTCCTCGACGCGCGATCCAACGCCGCGTTCGGGGACCACACGTTCGTCCTCGTTCCGCCGGTCCTCTACGGGGAGGCGAAGCGGCTCGATGACGCGATGACGGTCCTGGCGCCGGATCCGACGATCACCGGCCCGGCGGGCGGCCTTCACGTGCGACAGTGGAGCCGCAATTGCGAGTGCGCCATCGAGGGCACCGGCTTCCGTCCGGGCGGAACGGTCGATATCTCCGGCGAGGGCATCACCATCAAGGGGATCGAGGTCGCCACCGCCGACCGGCTGGTGGTGACGATCGAGGTCGCCTGGAACGCGCCCATGACCACGCGCGACGTCACCTACCGCCAACCGGTCGAAGGCGGCGGCGCGAGTGTCGTCTCCGTCGGCCTGCTCACCGTCCACGAGCCGGTAGACGTCCAGCCGGAGATCGACGACGTGTACCCCTCCGTCATCGGTCGCACCGGTACCGGCGGCCCGACCCGGGAGGTCCCCGTGATCCTCGACGGGTTCGGCTACGCTCCCGGGATCACGATCTCGATCGCGGGCACCGGCATCAGCATCGTGCCGGACTCCCTGGAGCGGGTCTCCCCCGACCGCCTGCGCGTCCTGCTCTCGGTTTCTCCGACCGCGACCGTCGGCGGCGTCGACGTGACCGTGACGAACGCCGAGTGGATCGGCGGCCTCGCCCGCACCGTGATCGACCTCATCGAGGTCGTCGACGAGAACACCGTCGCGGTGAACCGCGTCCTGCCCGACCGCGGCGCGGCTCACGGCGGCGACC
>JBDLIY010000062.1:0-13292 GCA_039714635.1 Planctomycetota bacterium | reverse complement strand
GTGCCCGACGACCCCGGGCTCAAGGTGCTTCTCTGGCTCGTCGCCTACGGCGCGCTGACCCTCCTGATCGCCCTCGGCGGCCGCCTCGCGGGCATCGAAAGGCTGCGTCCGGGGCGGGCCGCCATCCTCGCGATCGTCGCCGAACTCCTCGTCCTTCTCGGCGTGATGGCCGGCCGGGCCGTGCCCGAGCCGATGACCTTCCCGCTCCTGTTCGCCGCCCTGGCCACCGCGTGGGTCCTCACGGTGCGGATCCTGACGCGGGAGGTCGCCGCGAAGGCCGTGCTCCTCCTCGGCTTCACGGTCTCGACCGTGATTCTCGTCGCCGGCTCCGTCTTCAGCGTCCTGACCGTCGCCGCGGGCTGAAAGACCGACCGTCCCTCCGTTCCCTTGCCCGACCCGGCGTCCCGGGCGAGAATGACCTGGGGTCCGGGCCTTCCGGGCCGCGTTCGGAGGGAGTCTGGAATGTTCGACTGGGTGATCCTCGGCGGGGTCGTGGTGGTCCTCGTGGTGGCCGTCTGGCTCGCCACGCGGGCCGATGTCCTTTTCCGGAGGGTACGGGAACTGGAGACGCGGCTCACCGAGCTCGGCCGGGGGTTGGGCGAGGAGGTCGCGGAGAAGGTCTCCCTGGAGAGCCAGGCGCTTCGGGAGGAGGTGGCGAACCGCCTCGGGGCCGTCCAGGCCTGCGTCGACCGGCTTGAAACGATCGAGGGCCGGCTGAAGGAGACGATCGAGGGCTCCGGCGATCCGGATCCGAAGGACCTGGCGGACGCCGTCCGGCCTCTCCTTCGCGAGGCCGTCGAGTCGATCGACGGACGCCTGCGCCAGGTGACGGAGAGCCTGCGGGCCCCGTCGGCGCGCGCTCCGGACACGCCCCTGGCCCGGTCGCTGGCCGAGCGCGGCTTTTCCGACGTGGTCGTGGCGCGGGAGGCGACGATGGAGGACGGTCGGACGAAGGTGATCGTCGAAGCGCGGCGCGACGGCATGACGTTCAAGGGGCCGGTGATCCTCGACGGCGATCACGTCGTCGAGCAGCGCCTGGCTCCGGCGTACCCGATGTTTCCCTGATCTGACCAGGCTGACCCCGCACCCCCGGAGAGGGAAGAAGGACATGATCGCAGAGACGGCGCAGCCGCTGGCCGGGTCGGTGCTGAACTGGGTGGACCTCATCTGCATCGCGCTTCTCGGGGCGACGCTCGTGTACGGCGTCGTCCGCGGCTTCATGCTTCAACTCCTGAGCATCCTCGTGATCGCGGGGAGCGCGGTCGCGGCCTCCCTGACGTACCGGGGAATCGCGGGCTGGGTCCTCGGCCGCTGGCCGGACCTCAGCGACCAGGCCGCGCGGGGGATCGGCTTCACGATCGTCTTCCTCCTCCTGCTGGCCGTGGGCACCGGGCTGGCGTACCTGCTCCGTCGGCAGATGGCGAAGGCGAAGATGCTCGCCCACGATCGGCTGCTCGGGGGCGTGCTCGGCCTGGTGAAGGGGTGGCTCCTCATCGTGATCCTGCTGCAACTCGCGCTGAACTTCACCATGCCGGCGGACGTAAACTCGTCCCCGACGGGGCTCTCGAAGGCCATCGTCGACTCCCGGTCGGCGGCCGTCGCGCGGTGGAGCACGCACAAGCTCCTCGTGTTCCTGCCGCAGGGGGTGGCGGACCGGCTGAAGCACTACGATCGCCTGAACCCCGCGGACGAGGGTTCGGAGAACGAGGCCGGGAGAGAAGAGGGGAGGAACGATGCCCGCCCGGATCCTGATCGTCGATGACGAGCCCGTGGTCCGGAACCTCATCCGGGACACGCTCAAGGGGCGGGGCTACGAGCTCGGCTTTGCAGGGAACGGGGTCGAGGCCCTCGAAGAGCTCGAGGCCCGTTCCTACGACCTCCTGCTGACGGACGTCGTCATGCCGGAGATGGAGGGATTCGAGCTCCTCAAGCGGGCGAAGAAGCGGGATCCGGCTCTCCGGGTCGTCATCCTCACCGGGTTTTCCCGCGAGCACGACATCTCCGAGTTCCTGCTGTACGGCGCGGACGAGTACCTCACGAAGCCGTTTCAGGTGCAGCAACTCCTGGCGACCGTCGAGTCGGTCCTCGAGTCCTGAAGGTGCTGGTTTGCTCGATTTCGCTCACCCCCCCTGTTGCAGATCCGCACGGAGCCCGGAACGACCCGACGGGAGCCCCTGGATCTCAACTTTTAAGTACCTCGCAGATGGCCAGTTAGGTATCATCCGGCCAAGGGCATGTCCTTGGCATGCGGGTTGCCATACTGACGGAAAGCCAGGTCCGTTGTAGAACGGGCGGGACATTTCGTGCGGCGTGTGTGCGTCTTGCGGCGGAGTGGGTCGTCCGGATAGAATTCAGGCCCCTTTCCTGGAGTTCGCGGAGGGCTCTCGATGAACAGGCTCATCCGGTGGCCGTTGGTACTCGTTCTCGGCTTCGCGCTGATCGGCACGATCGGTTGTGGGAGTGGAGGATCGTCCGGCGGCGAGGATAACAGTGATCAGTCCGATACAAATCTCATCGTCCAGCAGGTGCTGCCGACGAACGGTCAGGAGGTCGCGCCCGACCTGATCGACGTCGGGGGCGAGCTCACCGTCATCTTCTCCGCGGAGCTCGCGGAAGAGACGGTGCTCGACTACGGCAACGGCTTCAACGGCCTCACGTCGAACCTGAACATCCTGGACTCGGCGTTCCTTCGGGTTCCCGGGACGCCGACGATCAACTACGACACGGGGAACGGCAACGTCCTGACGTTCGTTCCCTCCGGCGGCGTGCTGCCCAACGGCCAGTACACCGTCACGGCGACCCGCGACATCCGGAGCGCGTCCGGCAAGAAGCTCAACAGCGGCGCCTACGACCACCGCGCGGCCTTCACCGTGGGGACCGACACCTACAAGCCGGTCATCCGCAACACCTTCCCGGTCCAGGACCAGAAGGACATCCCGAAGGACAGCCAGGTCATCATCGTGTTCAACGAGTCCGTCGACCGGACGACCGTGACGAACACCTCGGTGACCGTGGTCACCGGCAACCCGGCGACCCCGATCCCCGGCACGCTGACGCTCTCGCGTGACGACTTCGAGGTGATCTGGACGCCGAACCCGGAGACGCTCATGCCCCCGAACGCGACGGTCACCGTCACGGTCACGGGCGGCGCCAGCGGCGTCACGGACATGGTCGGGAACACCTTCGAGGACCCGATCACGGGGCAGCCGTCCTGGCAGTTCTCCTTCGAGACTGTCGTCGAGCCCCCGCCGCCGAACAACCCGATCTCCATCGATGTGGCGAACCTCGACGCGCTCGTGGTCTACGCCAACAACAACGGCATCGGTACCCTTCAGGAGGGGACCTACGTCGGGACCTTCCCGGACCTGACCGGGTGGCTGACGAACAACCCGATCGCCAACGGTTTCCGGAAGATCGGCCGGCCGGGCGAGATCCTGCTCGACCAGCGGTTCAACCCGAACGACGGCCACACCTGGATCTACGTGACCGACTCCGCGTCGGGCTCCGTGGCGGTCGTCGGCACGCGTGACTCCAAGGTCGTGGACCGGTGGAAGGCCGTTCCGGACCCGGTGGGCCTCGGTCTGCACCCGAGCGGGAAGTCGCTGTACGTGTCCAACTTCGCGGCGAACAGCGTGAGCGTGATCGACCTCGCCAAGACGATGCCGGGCGCGGCCAGCTTCGACGACGTCGCGAAGCACCTGGCCGACCCGGGCGAGCGTCAGGACATCGAGGTCGGGCGCGGCCCCCTGGGCGTCGCCCACTCGATCGCAGCCGCGCGGGTGTTCGTGGCCAATAACGCCGATGACTCCTGCACGGTGTTCGACTCGTCCACGCTGAAGCACGTCGTCACCTTCAACGTCGGGAAGGCGCCGTGGGACATCGCCACGACGATCAGCTACCCCGGCCTGGGCTACTTCGCCTTCATCACCTGCGCCGGCGGCGGCCCGGACCCGGACGGGTCCGTTGCGCTCTACTGGGTCGTTCCGAACGGCCTCCAGGCGAACATCACGGGCTTCAAGAACCCGAAGGGCTGCGCTTTCGACTACGGCGCTTCGGCCTGGATCGCCAACTCCGGCGGTAACAAGACCTCGAAGCTCACCCTGCAGTTCGCCGGCGGAAGCTTCGCGGCGACGATCTTCCCGGCCATCACGGTCGAGGTGGAGACCGGCGCGAACCCGACGGACGTGACGATCGAGCCGCTTCTGACGGTGCTCCTCGGTGCGCCGCAGACGATCATCACCGCGAACCGCGGTGAGGGGACGCTGACGTTCCTGGACGCGGCCCAGCCGTCGCGCGCCTTCGTTGAGCTGGAAGTCCCCGGCGTCTCCGCCGTGGCGGCCTGGCTCGACCAGTAGGACCCTGGCTGATACACCTCCGCATCGGAGAGGGAAGCGCCCCGCGGGAGACCGCGGGGCGCTGTTTTTTTGGGGTCAGACCCCATCCGGCGCCCCATCCGGCGGAGTTGCTCAGGCGGTCGGTTCGGCGACGGCCTCGAGCACCGCATCCACCACGGTCTCCGGCGTCACCCCCTCCGCTTCGCCCTCGAAGTTCAGGATGACGCGGTGGCGGAGCGCCGGGGCGGCGAAGCGGCGGATGTCGTCGAAGGCGACGTTCGCGCGACCGGAAAGCAGCGCGCCCACACGGCCGGCCAGGGCCATCGCCTGGGCCGCGCGCGGACTCGCGCCGTACCGGACGAAGCGGCGGACGGTCTCCGGGGCGGTCTCGTCGTCCGGATGCGTGGCGGTCGTGATCGCGGCCGCGTAGCGGGCGATCGGCTCCGGCAGCGCCACGCGGCGCACGAGAGACCGGGCCGTCTCGATCGCCGCGGCGTCGAGGACCGGCTCCACCTCCGGTGCCGGTTCGCCGGTCGTGCGGCGAAGGACCTCGACGACGTCGTCGACACCGGGCCGCTCGAGCGCCACGTGGAAGAGAAACCGGTCCAGTTGCGCCTCCGGCAGGGGGTAGGTCCCCTCCATCTCCACCGGGTTCTGCGTGGCGAGGAGCAGGAAGGGCGTCGGCAGGGCCCGGCGCTCGCCGGCGATCGTGACGGCCGTCTCCTGCATCGCCTCGAGGAGCGCGGACTGCGTCTTCGGCGTGGCGCGGTTCACCTCGTCGGCGAGGACGACGTTGGCGAAGACCGGTCCGGCCTCGAAGCGCATCTCGCGCCCGCCGCCCTCGCTCTCGCGAAGGACGAGCGTGCCGAGGATGTCGGCCGGCATGAGGTCGGGCGTGCACTGGATGCGCTTGAACTCGAGGGAGAGGCAGCGGGCGAGGGTCCGGACGAGGAGCGTCTTGCCGAGCCCGGGAACGCCCTCCAGGAGCGCGTGGCCGCCGGCGAAGAGGGCGACGGTGATCTGGGTGACCGCTTCCTCGTGGCCGACGATCACGCGGCCCAGCGCGGCGCGGAGGGCATCCGCCTGTTCCCGGAAACGCTCGATGTCGCGCTCGAGGCCGCTCACGGGTAGATCTTCCCGAGGAGCCGCGGGAACGGGATCGTCTCCCGGATGTGGCGGATCCCCGCGATCCAGGTGACGGTGCGCTCGATCCCGATGCCGAAGCCGGAGTGGGGGACGGTGCCGTACCTCCGGAGGTCCAGGTACCACTGGAAGTCCTCGACGGAGAGGCCGTGTTCGCGGATCCGCTCCTCGAGGAGTTCGGGGTCGGAGATGCGTTCGGAACCGCCGATGATCTCGCCGTAACCCTCGGGCGCGATGAGGTCGGAGCAGAGGACGACTTCCGGCCGCTCCGGGTCCGGCGGCATGTAGAACGCCTTCGTCTTCGCCGGCCAGTGCGTGATGAAGACCGGCTTGTCGAACTGGTTGGCGATCAGCGTCTCGTGGGGGGCCCCGAGGTCGTCGCCCCACTCCGGCGGCTCGCCCTCGGCCAGCTCGTTCCGGTGTTCCCGGATGATCTCGAGGGCTTCGTCGTAGGTGATGCGCGGGAAGGGGGGCTCGATCCGCTCGAGGGCCGAGATGTCCCGTTCGAGGACCGCGAGGTCGTCGGCCCGCCGGTCGAGGACGCGGCGGACCACGGCGGAGAGGAACTCCTCCTGGACGACCATGTTCTCTTCGTGGTCGACGAACGCCATCTCCGGCTCGAGCATCCAGAACTCGGTGAGGTGGCGGCGCGTCTTCGACTTCTCGGCGCGGAAGGTCGGGCCGAAGCAGTAGACCTTCCCGAAGCTCATCATCCCGGCCTCGACGTAGAGCTGGCCGGTCTGCGCGAGGTACGCCGTCCCCTCGTCGAAGTACTCCGTCCCGAAGAGCGTGGTCGTCCCCTCGGCCGCGCAGGGCGTGAGGATGGGCGTGTCGAAACGGACGAAGCCCTGGTCGTTCAGCCACTCCTGCATGGCGGCGATGATCTCGGCGCGGATGCGCAGGACCGCGTGCTGCCGCTTGCTGCGGACCCACAGGTGCCGGCGGGACAGCAGGAAATCGACGCCATGTTCCTTCTTCGTGATGGGGTACTCGACGGAGGCGCCCACGGAAGTCAGGCCCGAGACCTTGAGTTCGTACCCGCCGGGGGAGCGGGGGTCCGCCGACACCACGCCGGTGATCGTCAGGGACGATTCCTGCGAGAGGGACTTCGCGAGTTCGAAGGCCGCCTCGTCCACGGCGTCCTTCTTCACGATGCACTGGCAGGTCCCGGTGCCGTCGCGCACGAGGAGGAAGCACATCTTCCCCTTCCCGCGGGCGTTGTAGAGCCAGCCGCGGAGCGTGACTTCCGCATCGACGTGCCGGCCGAGGTCCGAAACGGTGACGATGGACATGTGGCGATTCCTCCCGCGCGGGATACTAACACCTAACCCGAATGGCAGGTTCAGGGTTCACGACGGCCTGCATCTGCGTAAGAGACAGACAACGGCGCTGCGATCGCGTGTGGCCTACCGCGCCGTGCCCAGCGCCTGCCGGATCACCTCGCCCGGGTCCGTCGGGGCGTCGTCCTTCGCCAGCACCTTGTCCACCGCCGTCATCGCCTGGCCCCGCGTGAAGCCGAGCGTCGTGAGCGCCGCCAGCGCGTCGTCGCGCAGCGTGTCCCGCGGATCGGCCGGCCTCGGCGGCCCGGCGTCGTCGCCCGGCGCCTCCTTCGCCAGGTCGTCCCGCAACTCCAGCACCATCCGCTGGGCGAGCTTCTTCCCGACACCCTTCATCTTCGTCAGGCGGACGACGTCCTCGGCCACGATCGAGGTCCGGAACTCGGCGTACGTGGTGGAGGAGAGGATCGAGAGAGCGACGGCGGGGCCGATGCCCGAGACGTCGAGCAGCCTCCGGAAGAACCGGCGCTCGTCGCGGGTCGCGAAACCGAAGAGCCGGAGCGAGTCCTCGCGGACGTGGAGGTGCGTATGGACCACGACCTCCGAGCCCGGCTCCGGGAGGGACTCGAAGGTCGTGAGAGGGATCGTCAGCTCGTAGCCCACGCCCGCGGCCGCGACGACGGCCCGCGTGGGCTGCTTCTCCGCCAGCGTCCCGCTGAGATGGTCGTACAAGGTCGGCCGCCTACGGCTCGTTCGGCGCGAGGGCGAGGCCGAACTCCGCCAGCTTCTCCTTCACCTCGTTCATGGAGGTCTGGCCGAAGTTCTTCACCAGCATCAGCTCCTTCTCGGACATCTTCGCCAGCTCGCCGAGGGAGTCGATGCCGAGCACCTTCATGGCGTTGCGGCTGCGGACGGAGAGCTCGAGGTCCTCGATCGCCTTCTCCAGGACGTCGCCCTTCTCCGGCTCGATGCCGAGAAGCGTTCGGGCGGCGGACTGGATGGAAGCCTTCTGCTCCTCGCGGCCCATGCCGAGGCGGAGGCCCTTCTGGGCCAGGATGTCCTTGATCTCCTGCAGGGACGTCTCGCCGAAGTTCTTGTACGAGAGCAGCTCGGGCTCGGACTTCTTGATGAGGTCGCCGAGGGTCTCGATGCTCATCTTCGCGAGGCAGTTCCGGCTGCGGACGGAGAGCTCGAAGTCGGAGATCGGGATCTTCAGGATCTGGGCGCGGCGGTCTTCCGTCCGCTCCAGGTCCTCGTCGTAGTACATGTTCAGCGACGCCTTCGCGTCCCCGAGGAACCGCCGGGCGCGCCGGTGGTTCGGGTCGACGGCGATGATCTGCTCGTAGCACTCGATCGCCTTGCTGTACTCGCCCCGGTCCTCGTAGAGGACGCCGAGGTTCACGAGGGCGTTCGTGTACGTGGGCCGCTGGGTGCGGAGCTCCTCGTACAGCGCGACAGCCTCGTCCTCGTTCCCGTCGAGATCGCTGCAGTACGCCTTGCGGAAGAGCGCGCGGGCGTAGCCCGGGCTCATCTCGAGCGCGCGGTCGAAGGCCTCGTAGGCGGCGTCGTAGTCACCCTCGAGCTCGGAGAGGTAGCCCCCGAGGTACATGCCCTCGGCGGACTCGGCGTCGGCCTTGAGGAGCTTGCCCATGACGCGACGGGCCTTCTGGGTGTCGCCGCCGCGCAGCCAGGCTTCCATGCACGCGGGGCGGGAGTCGGTCTCGGCCTTCTCCAGCGGCTCCAAGGCCTCCGCCGCCGTGAGGAAGCGGCCCGCGCCGATGAGCGCCCGGCCGTATACGTGACGGATGCGGGGGTCGCTGCCGGCCTTCGCCAGCCACTCCGAGGCCCGACGATCCTCGCCGATGACGAAGAGGCCGTAGCCGACGGTGCGGATCGCGGCCTCCGAACGACCGGCATCTTCGATGATGGCCGGAAGCTCGTTCATGAAGGCGTCGATCTCGAGACGGACCTCACGGCTCGTCAGGGATGCCTCCCGGAGAGCGAGAAGGTCCGCCAGCGGCGGGGACTTCTCCTCCAGGGTTCCCCGGATGTCAGGGATTGTGTTTGCCACGGGGTCGCTCATGGATCCTCCACGACGGGGGGCGCGAAACGCTCGAATATAGATATGTTCCCCGTCCAGTCAAATTCTGGGGCCGCGCGGTATCCTGTCTCCATGAGCAATCCTGATCCCGAGTGCGTCTTCTGCAGGATCGTCTCCGGTGAGATCCCGAGCAACCGCCTGTACGAGGACGATCGCGTCATCGCGTTCCACGACATCGCTCCGGCGGCCCCCGTGCACTTCCTGGTCATTCCGCGCGAGCACATCCCGACCGCGGACGACGTGAGGGAGGAGCATGCCGACCTCATCGCGCACATGTACCTGACCTGCACGAAGTTGGCGCGGGAGCAGGACCTGGTCCAGCCCGGATACCGCATCGTCATGAAC
This sequence comes from Planctomycetota bacterium, assembly GCA_039714635.1. Lineage (GTDB taxonomy): Bacteria > Planctomycetota > JAJSAM01 > JAJSAM01 > JAJSAM01 > JBDLIY01. The sequence goes on along the minus strand of JBDLIY010000062.1, from coordinate 4,092 downwards.
GTGAACGAGGGCGGCGGCCAGACCTGCTGGCACATCCATTTTCACGTCCTCGGCGGCCGCACGCTGACCGTGATGGGCTGATCCTTTACAGAAGTCGGGCCCTGATCAGGCCCGGATCGGACGGAGGCAGTCTTGGACAAACTCGTCGTCACCGGTGGAAAGACCCTCGAAGGGACCGTCGCGGTCTCGGGGGCGAAGAACGCGGTCCTGCCGCTCCTCGCGGCCACGCTGCTCACGGACGAGCCGTGCGGAATCGAGCGTGTGCCCGACCTCCGGGACGTGAACACGATGATCCGCATGATGGAGACCCTCGGCGTCGCCGTCGAGCGGCGCGCGGACGGCTCCATCGAGACGCGCCCGGAGGCGGGGCCCGGGGCGGGGGACACGACCGTGGCCCCCTACGAGCTGGTCAAGACGATGCGGGCGTCCATCACCGTCCTCGGGCCGCTCCTCGCCAAGCGCGGCGAGGCCCGCGTCTCCTTCCCCGGCGGCTGCGTCTTCGGTCCCCGGCCGATCGACCTGCACCTCCAGGGCCTGCGCGCGCTCGGGGCGGAGATCGACGTCGAGGCCGGCTACATCGAGGCCCGGGGGAAACTCCGGGGCGCTGAGATGTACCTCGGCGGCCCGTGCGGCTCGACCGTCACGGGCACCGCGAACGTGCTCATGGCCGCCGTCCTCGCCGAGGGGCGGACCGTCATCGACGGCGCGGCCTGCGAGCCGGAGGTCACCGACCTGGCCCGGTTCCTGGTCAAGATGGGGGCTTCCATCGAGGGAATCGGCTCCCCGCGCCTGACGATCGAAGGCGTCCGGGAACTCCACGGCGCCTCCCACCGCGTCATCGGCGACCGGATCGAGGCGGGCACCTTCCTCGTGGCCGGCCCCCTGACCGGCGGCGACGTGACGGTCACCGGCGTCGAGCCCCGGCGCCTGCGCTCCGTCCTCGAGAAGATGCGGGAGATCGGCATCGAGATCATCGAGGGCGATGACTTCGTCCGCGCCCGCTCCACGGGCGTTCTGAAGAGCACGGAGATCGTGACCCTGCCCTTCCCGGGCTTCCCGACCGACCTCCAGGCCCAGTTCATGACGCTGCTCTCGATCGCGGACGGCATCTCGATCGTGACGGAGAAGATCTACCCCGAGCGGTTCATGCACGTGGCGGAGCTCCACCGCATGCGGGCGAAGATCCGCAAGGAGGGCCCGAACGCCATCGTGATCGGCACGGACCGGCTCTCCGGCGCCCCGGTGATGGCGTCGGACCTGCGGGCGTCGGCGGCGCTGGTGCTGGCCGGCCTGGTGGCGGACGGCGTGACGGAGATCCGCCGCGTCTACCACATCGACCGCGGCTATGAGCGGATCGAGGAGAAGCTGCAGGGGCTGGGCGCGACCGTCGTCCGCGCGAAAGACTCCGACGGTCCGTGACGGTCGGATACCGAGACAGGTTCTTTCATCCCAAACCCCCGATACCGTCACGTGAGCGTTCTTTTCTGGCCAGGCCCCCCCGGTCACCGTAGATTCTCGGGTTTCTTGCAGCAATCCCTGGGTGCCGTCTGTTCGAGTCGATCACCGAGAACCTGAAGGGAGTCCTCGACCGCATCAAGCGACGCGGTCGGTTGACGGAATCCGACGTCAAGGACGCGATGCGGGAGATCCGCCAGGCCCTGCTGGCCGCGGACGTCTCCTACAAGGTCGCGAAGGACTTCATCAAGGACGTCTCGGAGCGGGCCGTCGGCGAAGACGTCATCAAGTCGGTCCACCCGGGCCACCTGGTCGTCAAGGTCGTCAACGACGCCCTGACGGACCTGATGGGGCCCGTGGACCACACGATCCGCTGGTCCAGCAAGGGACCGACGGTGATCCTGATGGCCGGCCTGCAGGGAACCGGCAAGACGACGACGTGCGCGAAGCTCGCCCGGTATCTCCGGAAGAAGGGCAAGCACCCGCTCCTCGTCGCGGCGGACGTGAAGCGGCCCGGCGCCATCGACCAGCTGAAGCTGCTCGGGAAGGCCAACGACTTCCCGGTCTACGCCGAAGAGGGCGGCCGGGTGCCGATGATCTGCAAGCGGTCGGTGAAGCACGCGGCCGCGAACGGGCTGGACGTCGTCATCCTGGACTCGGCCGGTCGCCTGGCGATCGACCGGGAGATGATGGACGAGGTCAAGTCCGTCGCGAAGAAGGTCGCCCCGGACGAGGTCTTCCTCGTCTGCGACGCGATGACCGGCCAGGACGCGGTGAACTCCGCGAAGGCGTTCGACGAGGAGTTGAGTCTCTCGGGCGTCATCCTGACGAAGATGGACGGCGACGCCCGGGGCGGCGCGGCGATGTCGGTGAAGGCGATCACCGGCAAGCCGATCAAGTTCGTGGGCGTCGGCGAGAAGGTCGAGGACTTCGAGGAGTTCCATCCGGACCGGATGGCGTCGCGGATCCTCGGGATGGGGGACATCGTCTCCCTCGTCGAGAAGGCCCAGGAGGAGTTGGACCAGGAAGAAGCGCAGGCGCAGGCGGAGAAGATCTTCACCGGCACCTTCACCATGGACGACTTCCTCGGCCTCTTCGAGCAGTTGAAGAAGATGGGTCCGATCAACCAGATCATGGAGAAGATGCCCGGCGCCGGCGAGATGATGCAGGGCATGAACCCGGAGGACATGGAGAAGCAGATGGCCCGGACGAAGGCCATGATCCTCTCCATGACCCCCCGGGAGCGCGTCCACCCGGACGGGATCGACCACTCCCGGCGACGGCGGATCGCGAAGGGGAGTGGTTGCTCCCTGGAGGACATCAACGGACTCCTCAAGGAGTTCAAGCAGTCGAAGAAGATGTTCAAGGAGATGGGCAAGGGCGGAGGCCTCATGGGAGGCCTGGCCCGCCGCGGTTTCCGGAAGCGCAAGAAGCAGCAGCTGAAGGACATGAAGGCCGACGGTGGCGCCCTGCCGTTCGACCTGCCGGGCTTCGGTGGTGCCGACGGTGGCACGAAGCAGGCGGGACGGAAGAAGAACAAGCGCAACAAGAAGAAGCGCAAGTAGCGGACGAGGAAGTCCGCGCAAAGGAGCAGACGTGTCCGTACGACTTCGACTCACCCGGATGGGCCGGAAGAACCGTCCCTACTACCGCATCGGCGCCTACGACAACCGGACCCGGCGCGACGGCAAGGCGATCGAGTTCCTCGGGACCTACGACCCGCTGAACCCGGACGCGGAGAAGCAGTACTCGCTGGACAACGAGCGCCTGGAGTACTGGGTTTCCGTCGGCGCGACGCCGTCCGAGACCGTCCGTTCGCTCATGCGGAAGTCGGGCGTGAAGATGCCCGAAAAGAAGGCGAAGACCCGGAAGAAGGCCTGATCCATGCCGAAGGCTCGAGCCGATCGGATCTCCGACATCCTCGCCGCCCTCGAGAAGGCGGGAGGCCGCACTCCGCGCATCAAGAGTGACCTGCCGATGGACCAGCTCGTCGCGCTGATGTTCGCGCGGCACGGCACGCCTCCGCAGGCGACGAAGTCCGTCCAGGCGCTCCGCGAGGAGTTCGTGGACTGGAACGAGGTGCGGATCTCCTACGTGCGCGAGATCATCAAACCTCTCGAGGACCGGAATCTGCCGGATCCGAAGGCCCGGGCCCGGGATCTGATCGACCTCTTCGAGCGGTTCTACATGGACCACAATGCCGTCAACCTCGACTTCCTCGCGGTCGAAGAGCTGAACCTGGAGGAGGCCTTCAACTACCTGAAGAACCTGCCCGGGGTCGGTGACGCGGCCGCGGCCGGGATCGTGATCGTCCACGCCGAGGAGGGGAGGGCGGTCGCCGCCCCCGAGGTCCTCCGCGTGCCGGGGCGACTCGGCCTCGCCGGGAAGTCCCCGACGCCCGCGCGGATCCGCAAGGTCCTCGAGGAGTCGCTCAAGGGGAAGGACCGCATCCGCGCGCACTACCTGTTCGCCCGGCTGGCGGCCGAACTCTGCGTCTCCCGCAATCCGCACTGCATGGAGTGCCCCCTCGCGAAGAAGTGCGAGTACGGCCGGGCGCAGCTGAAGGCCGGCAAGGGCCACCCGCGCAAGGTCGAGCCGGAGGCGCCGCCCGCGAAGAAGAAGAAGGCGGCGAAGAAG
>JBDLIY010000061.1:0-13352 GCA_039714635.1 Planctomycetota bacterium | reverse complement strand
GCACTCCTCCTCGACCTTGTCGAGAAGCCGGAAGTCACCAACCAGCCGCTCGAGGCCCGCGCGGGCCTTCTCGTACTCCTCGGCCTTGAAGTCGCGAACCGCGAGCTGCCAGATCTCGTCCGGCGTGATGCCCTCGGCCGTCGCCGGCTTCCCGGCCCGGCCGGGCTCGCGCGTGATCGAAAGCAACTGCTCCGCGGAGCGACCGTGGATCGCCGGCTCGTACATCGGGTACGCCTCGGCCGGCATCGCGTGGAACTCGCCGGGGTGGATCGCCTGGACGAGGTAGGTCACGATCGTCTTCCCCTCCGGCAGGTTCGTCAGGAAGAAGACCTGCTTCTCGTCGCGCCGCTCGTGCCAGTCGAACGGACCGGTCGCCTGACCCTCGACCACCTCGACACCCGCCGGCAGCGGGTCGGTGAGGATGACGTAGGGCAGGGCTTCGCGCGCCTCGACCTCGAGCCGGATCCGGAACTTGTCCCCGGAACCCGCGATGTCGATCGTGTCGCCGGGCCGCTCCTTCGGACGCGCCTCGGGACGGACGATGGTCCAGCCGGGACGGATTTCCTGCCGGCCGGCCTTCTGGGCGACCGGCGAGACGTACTCCAGGTAGCGCCGGCCGACCTTGACCAGGTTGCCTTCCGCGGCGATCGACTCCGCCTCGGTGTAGTACGACACGTGCATCGAGTAGAAGAGCTGGCCGGATCCGCGCTTCACGAGGCGGACCTTGTTCTCGCCGGTCTTCAGGCGCGCCCCGTCGACGATGACGGTGCGGCGCTGGTCGCCGGCGACCTCGCCGCCCGCCACGTGGAGCTTCTGGTACGGCGCCTCGCCGTCGTTCAGCCAGACCTCGAGGACGTAGTCGCCCCCGGTCACCTTGCGGCCGACGAGATACTCCGAGAGCGCCACGACCGCCGCGCCGGTGTCCCGCGTCGAGACCCAGCGCGAGCCGCGCTTGTTGACGAGCAGCCACTTCGCCGCGCCGTCGACCATCGGGCTGTCCGGCTCGACGAGAAGCAGCGCGCGCAACGCGTACGCCGTGGTCTCCACGTCGTTCGTCTTCACGAGCTTCCCGCCCTCGCCCCCTTCCTCCAACCAGTGGACGAGGTCGCCGTCCCGCGCCGCCTTCACCTTGAGCAGCTCGACGAGCGTCGCGGACGCGCCCTTGCGCTTCGTCTCCTCCATCGCGAGCGCGAGAGTGGCCAGAGAGAACGAACCCAGGCCGTCCCGGTACCGGTAGACCTGGTTCAGATCCTCGAGGGAAGCCCGCCCCGCCTTCGAGAGCGCGAAGAGCAGGAGCGCCTTCTCCCGGTGGTTGCCGGTGGACTTCACGAGGCGCGCGCCGGAGGCCAGCGCCCGCTCCCGGTGGTTGCCCGAGATCCGGTAGCCGGCCTCGCGGGCCCGCTCGATCGCCAGGATCGCCAACGCGGTCATCGTCGGGTTCGCCAGGGGCTTGCGGCCCGAGGCGATCCGGCGGCCGGAGAACCAGCCGAACGAGCCGTCCCCGTTCTGGAAGGCGTAGAGGGCGAGGAGCCCGCGCTCCACGGTCTCGTCGAGCGCCTTCTTCAGCTTCTCGTTCATGCTCCCGGTCTCGCGCAGCGCGTTGCGCGCCGCGATCGCGGGCAGGAAGCGGTTCACGGTCTGCTCGAGGCAGCCGTACGGGAAACCGCCGAGGTAGACGAGCGACTCGAGGATCGAGCCGTCGATGCCCGGCGACAGGGTGATCACCATGTCGCGCGTTCCGGGGATGATCCCGTCCGGCATCGTGAAGGACTCGTACGCCTCGTCCACGACCTCGCCGGACCGACCGACGAACGTCCGCTCGCCGTGCGGGAGAACGGGCAGGCCCGCCGCCGCCGCGTCGGACTCGATCGAGGTGAGGACCTCCGCCTTCAGCTGCGCGAGGCCGTAGGAGGTCGCGTCGAGTTCGAAGTCGAACGGGCGGATGCGCCGCGCGCCGATCTTCCGGCGGTACTCCGTCGTCTCGCCGAAGCCGATGTTCTCACCGGTCAGGGCGAGCTTCGCCTCGACGTCCTCGGCGAGGTTGTTGTGGACCGTGGCCGTGACCGTGACCCGGTCCTTCTGCGTCAGGAACCGCGGCGTGTCGATGCGAACGAGCATGTCCTTTTTCGCCACGACATCCGCTCGGCCCTCGCCGACGAGGGTCAGCTTCGTCGCGCCGCGCGCGATCGCGCGCCAGGTCGTCAGGTTGTCCGGAAGCTCGATCTCGACGGTGGCCTTCCCGTCCTTCCCGGTGACGACGTGAGGCGCCCAGTGCGCGGTGTCCGCGAACCGCTTGCGCAGCTGAGCGGGAACGGTGGGCATCGCCCGGTCGGCGCGGGCTTCGGCGAGGAGTCCGAGGTGGCTCGCCAACTGGTCCTTGCGGCCGTTCCGGGCATCCATGTTCCGCTTCCGCGCCGCGGGCCGGCCCTGGACGGCGAAGCCGGGCGCGTCGTCGTCCCCCTCGTAGGCCACGATGCCCTCCTCGGACTCCTCGCGGTCCATGGCCTTCCTGTCCTTGGCCGCCCACGCCTTGTCCATCTTCTCGGCGGGCTGGGGAGCCGGAGACCCGGGCGCCCGGGTTCCGCCCCCGCTGGCGCGGAGGTTCCGCTTGCCGCCGCGGCCGCCGAACTTCCCGCCGGCGCCGCCACCGATGCCGATCGAGTCCTCGACGGGCTCGCCCTTCGACTTGCTCTCCGCCTTCTTGGCGAACTCGGCCAGGCGGCGGACCTCCAGCTGGGCCTCGACCTTCGACAGGAGCTCCCCCGCCTCGTAGTTCATCGGCGAGACACGGAGCGCCTTTCTCAGCTCGATCGCCGCCCCCTCCAGGTCCCCGCGGGCCAGCAGGTCCTTGCCCCGGCCGACGATCTTCATCGTCTGGTTGAACTTCTCCGGCCCGAGCCGGCGCAGTTCCTCCCAGAGCAGGTCCTTGTTCGTCGGGTGGATGTGGCCGGCGTACCTGAACGACAGCGACGAGCCGGTCTTGACGACGAGCACGCGCCGCTGATCGTAGAAGAATGGCTTGATCTGGGCGGTCATGTCGGGCTGGAGCGCGAGGATCGAGCGATCGAAGAGCGCCAGGCTCGTCTCCGCCTCCACCGGCTGGCCGCGCTGGTCCGTCGTCGCGACGGTGAAGCTCACCTTCTCGCCGGGCTTGACGACGGCCCGGTCCGGGGTCACCGCCACTTCGAGGTACTTGAAGACGTAGATCTCGTCCTGCGCCTCGTGGAGCTTCTCCTTGCCCGGGATCGCGATCTTCACGAAGACGTTCGGCGAGTACTCCGGCTTCATCGGGAGCGACAGCGTCGTGGACCGCTCCTCGAGCTTGACGACCCGGTGGTCGAGGACGCGCTCGCCCTCGAACGTGAGCAGCGCCCAGACCGGGGCGACCGGCGAGTTGACGAGCACTTCCGCCGTGTCCCCTTCCCGGTACATCTGGCGGGACGCGACGACCTTCGCCTGCTTCGTCAGGTCCTCCGCCTCCCCGGCGATCGTGATCATGGCGCCGCCGACGGCCTCGTTGCCTCCGCGGTCGGTCGCGACGAACTTCAGCCGGTACTCGCCGGCCCGGTCGACCTTCACCTTCACCAGGCCGCGGCCGTCCTCACCCGTCTTCGCCGCCTGCCGGGAGACGATCGTCTCGGTCTCCCGGTTCCCGACGAACCGGCGCCGGGCGACGATCATCTCGCCCTCCACCGCCATCGGGAAGTGCACGGCGTCGACGGTGGTCAGCTCGACCGTGGCCTCTTCGCCGGGCCGGTAGACCTTCTTCTCGGACTTCGCGAGGACGAACAGCGCCGCCCGCGTGACGATGGCGGAGGCGCTCTCGCGCACCCACTGCCGGTTCAGGTCGAGGGCCTCGAAAAAGACGAGGTAGCGCAGGTCCTCGTCGAGATCCTCCGTCTTCACGGTGAGCTCGGCGTTGCCGTTCTCGTCCGTGGTCAGTTCGCCGGAAGAGAGCCACGTGACGCCGGCCGCCTCGCGCCTCTCCTTCTCCCGCTCGCGCGCCGGGTCCATCGCGAACCACGCGAACTCCTCGTGGACGGACGGGTCGAACGAGTACGGGCCGCGCGCGACGCGGTAGCGAACCGTCGTCTTCGGCACCGGACCGCCGAAGAAGTAGCGCAGCGACACGTCGAGCTTGACCTCTTCGCCGGGCAGGTAGTTCCGGCGGTCGGCCTTCGCCGCGATCGTGAACTCCGGCTTCTTGAACTCACGCACCTCGAAGGTGCCGGTGTACGTCTGCCGGTGGCGGTTCGTCACGAGGACGCGGTAGGTCCCGAGCGCCGCCGTCTCCGGGAGGAAGACCTCGCCGGCGACGGTGCCGTACGCGCTCGTCTTCATCTCCTTCGTGAACAGGACGGTGTCCCGCGGGTCGCGGACCTCGACGGTGAGCTTCTCGCCCGCACTCGTCCGGTAGTTCCCGCCCGAGACCTCGCGGTAGATGCCGCGGAACTTCACATCGTGGCCGGGCCGGTACAGCGGCCGATCGGTGTAGATGAAGGCCTTCGTCGAGTAGCCGAAGCCGGCGCGCCCCGCGACCGCGAGGTCGGTGAAGGCGATGTGGCCGTCGACGCCCGCGAAGTACTTCAGGCTGCCGTGGTTCCGGCCGGAGCGGAGCCAGGTGCCCTCGCGACCGGTGGCGCCTTCCTTGACGACCTTGCCGCCGGCGCCGAGGAGGACCTTCACGCCGGACCAGGGGGTGCCGGTCCGCTCGTTGACCGCGAAGACCAGCGTCTGGCCGGGCGACTCCTTCGTCACGATCGCGAGGTCGGAGACGACGACGAGGGTCGTCGCGGTCAGGTCCTTGTCCTGCAGCGTCACGATCCAGGCGCCGGGTCCCTTCAGGGCCAGGTCCTTGCCTGACAGCGCCACTTCGCGCTCGAAGAGGCGGTACTTCTCGAACTCCGGCGTCGTGACGGTCCCGTCGAGGGCCGCCTTCCGGACCTGGACGACGACCTGGTCGAGGTTGCCGAGGGACATCTTCTCCCGGAACCGATCCTCCAGGTTCACCGGCCAGGCGCGGATCTTGAGAGACTCGATGTTGCGGCTTCGGACCTTCAGGGAAACGGTCTCGTTCGTGCGGAAGACGCGCTCCGTCGTCACCTCGAGGAGCTTCTTCCGGAACTGGGCGAGGAGCTTGCGCGCCGTGCGGGCCTCCCCGGATGCGGCGTAGCGGCGGACCAGTTCCTCGTACTGTTCGATCGCCTTTTCGAGGTCGCCGAGGTCCTTCTCGTACGTCGCGGCGACGCGATAGAGCGCAGCCGGCGCCCACTTCGTGTTCGCGAACTTCGAGGCCGTGATCCGCCACTCGGAGATCGCCTTCGCGAAGTCCTTCCGGTGGTGCTCGATCTGCGCGAGGAGGTACTGCGCCTCGGCCGCCCGCGGGTGGACCGCGTAGCCGGCGAGGAACGACTTGAAGCCGGTCTCCGCGCGATCCCAGAGGCCGGGCCGGTCCTTCTCGGGGGCCTTTGCCGCCTCGGCCAGCGGGTCGGCGCCCTTCATGAACGCCGCCTCGGCGATCCGGGCCTGCACCTTCGTCCACAGCTCATGGTTCGGCCACTGACCGAGGAACTTCTTCCACGCCGCGATCGACTTGTCGAACTCGCCCATCCGGAAGTACGCGAGGGCGATGAGGTCCTGCGCGTGCGGTGAGTGCTCGGCGTCGGCGAAGGCGCCGAGGTAGGTGGTGAGCTCCGCGATGGCGGCGTCGAAGTGGCCGAAGCTGAACTCCGCCTGGCCGATCTGGAAACCGATGATCTCCGCCTTCTCGTGGGACGGGTGCAGCTCGCGGTACTTCTTCCAGTAGGCGAGGCCGCGCGCGAGGTCATCCTCGCTCTTCGTCTCGAGCGGCTTGTACGTCCAGCCGAGGACGACGAGGGCGTGCGGCGCCCACTCCGAATCGCCCCACGTCTCGCGGAGCTTCCGGAGGTGCCGCCGGGCGTCCACCTGCCGGCCCATCAGGAACTGCGCGTAGCCGGTCCAGTAGGTCGCGTCGCCCGCCGTCTTCCCCTCCGGCCACTTCGCGAGCAGGCTCGTCCACTCGGAGACGGCGCCGGCCCGGTCCCCGAGCTCGAACCGCGACATCCCGATCCGCCAGGAGACCTCCGGCGCGTCCGACCCGTCGAGGTGGATGTTCCGGGCCTTCTGGTAGAAGTCCAGCGCCCGGCGGAAGTCCTTCACGAGCTTCGGCCGGCCGAACTCATCCGGCTGCTCGACGCCGTCGTAGGCGGCCTTCGCAAGCGTCAGGAAGTGGCCGGCGACGATGGAGAGATGCCCGTCGCCCGACAGGAAGTCCATCTGCTGCCGGTAGATCCGGGCCGCGTCCTTGAAGCCCTTCATGCCGGAGAACGCGTCGGCCATCAGGAAGCGGACCTTCCGATCCCAGGGCGAGTTCTGAAACTCGCCGAGGAACCGGCGGCCGACCTCGAGGGCGCCCTCGAAGTCCCCGATGCCCAGCTTCGCGCGGACGAGGAGGACGTTCACCTCTTCCCGGGAGTCGGAGGCCTCGTACTCGTCGAGGAAACCGGCGATCCGCCGCGCGGCGCCGGGGTAGTCCCGGTCGGCCATCGCGTCGTGGATCGAGGCGAGGTCGCCCGCCTCCTCGATCGCGTCCTTCGCGAGGACGACGCCGACCGACAGCACGGCCAGCGCGAGCGTTGCGACAAGGATTCGCCTTCTCATTTCTTCGTCTCCGATTCGGGGTCCGGCTTGCCTTCCATCCCGGGCTTCTCCGCCAACAGCTTCTCGACGAGCTTCACGGTCTCGTCGAGTTCCTTCCGGAGCCGCTTCACCTCGGCCCGGAGTTCCTCGATTTCGTCGTCCTTCGACTTCTTATGCGATTCAGGCTTCTCCGGCTCGGACGCTTCCTTCCTCGCCGGCGCGGCCGCCGGGGCCGCGTCCTCCTTCTTCTCGCCCCGCTTCCCGGCGAGCCATTCGACGCCCCGGGCGTCCCCGAGTTCCGCGAGGGCCCGGGCCGCCAGTTCCGCCTCCGCCCCCGCGCCCTCGAGACGTTTCGCGAGAGCCGGCGCGAGCGTGACGTCGCCGAGTCGCTTGAGTTCCCGCGCCGCGTCGTCCACGAAGGGGCTCGCGGGCATCGTCTCGACCAGGCGCTTGAAGGCGACGACGGCGTCCGGCTCCCGGTCATCGACGCGCAGCCAGCAGCGACCGGCCCAGTAGAGGCAGTCGTCCGCCACGTCGGTCCCCGGATGCTCCTTCAGGAGCACCCGGAACAGCTCGGCCGCGTCCGCGGGCTTCCCCGCGAGCATGACCTTCCGGGCCTCCCAGAAGCGGGCCGTCGGGTCGGGCTTCTCCGTCTTCTTCTCTTCTTGCGCCGCCACGGGGACGGCCAGGAGAAGCACGAAAAGGAGCATCGTCGTCTTCGTCATCTCGGCCTCGGATGGTAGCGGGCCACGAGCCGCGCCTCCTCGGAGAGGAAGCCGGGTCCCGGGCCGTTGTCGAGCTGAACGAGGAGGTCGGAGACCGCGGTCAGGTACTCGCCGTCCGCCGTGCCCCGCACCGCGGGGATCGCGGCCCGGACCTTGGCGAGCAGGCGCTGCTCCCTCGCCTCCGCGCGAAGCCGGTCGACGTCGCCCTCGGCCGCGTTGCCGGCCTGGACGAGCCAGTCGGAAACGGTGGCGTCGAGATCCGGCGTCGGCGGGCGGGCGTCGGTGACGGCCTGCGGCGTCAGGACGGGCGGAGGGGGCACCCGGACGATCGGAACGAAGACGAACACGAGGATCGCCGCGGCCGCGACCGCCGCCGCCCCGGCGAACGCGAACGGACGGAAGATGCGCGCCGGCCGGCGGCCTCCCGCCGGGCCCGCCGTCGCCAACCGCTGCCGGATGAGGTCACCAAGGTCGTCCGGGACCTCCACCGGCGCCACGTCGAGAGCGAGGCGCCGGAGCCGCCGGTGCTCCGAGACGGCCCTCGAGCAGTCGGAGCAGGACTCGACGTGGCGGGCCATGGCATCGCGCCCGGCGGCGGTCATTTCCTCGTCGAGGTACTCCTCGATCCGGTCGCACTCACTCATGGAGTCCGTCCTTCCCGTCCAGCATGCGCAGCAGATCCTTCCGGGCGCGGAACAGCCGCACCTTCAGTGTGCTCCGCCCCTCGCCGGTGATCTCCTCCATCTCCGCGATGCTCATCCCCTCGAAGTAGCGGAGGACGACGGCCAGGCGCTTCTCGTCCGGCAGCCGGTCCACGGCGGCCCGGAGCCGCTCGCTCTCCTCTGAGATCGACGCCGCCGCCTCGGGCGAGCCGCCCCCCGCCGCCCCGGCGAGCAGGTCGTCGGAGTGCACGAGCCCGCGCCGGCCCCGTTTCCGGATGAGGTCGCGGGCCTGGTTCGCGCCGATGGAGAAGAGCCACACGCGGAAGGACCGGGCCGTGTCGAAGGTGCCGAGTTTCTCCCACGCCCGCGCGAAGGTCTCCTGGGAGATCTCCAGCGCGTCGTGGTGATTCGGCAGGAACCGGTAGACGAGCCGGTACAGCGGGTCCCGGTACCGTTCCACGAGGCCGTGGAAGGCTTCCGTTTCCCCCGCCAGGGATCGTTCCACCAGTTGTCGTTCTTTCCGCATCGGGTCGCATGGCCGCAGGGTTTACGCCCCGCGCGCCGGCCGGTTACATCCCGGAGAGAGCGGGATTCTACACCCGGATGCCTGTCATAGGCATCGACCGCCACAACACCTTTCCCGGCCACGTGTTGCAGCCGCAAGGTGCGGAATCCGGATCCGCAAACGACCGAACTGGCCGCGACCCGCCGATCGCGGTAATCTCCGGGCCATGGAGTGGCTGACCAGGGACCTCCCCGGCACCGGCGGTGCGATGCGCGAGCGCCTCGAGGACTTCGTCGTCGAGGAGATCCCCCTCTACGAGCCCGTCGGCGTGGGCGAGCACCTCTACGTAACGATCCAGAAGGTCGGGATCTCCACCCACGAGGCCGTGCGGAGGGTGGCCAGAGCGCTCGGCGTGCCGGAGCGGTCGATCGGCTACGCCGGGCTGAAGGACGCCCGGGCCATCGCGATCCAGACGCTCTCGGTGGCCGGCGTTCCCGACGACCCGGTGATCGAGGACGACGCGGTCTCGCTGGTAGCGGCGAAGCGCCACGGCAACAAGCTGCGGCCCGGCCACCTCCGGGGAAACCGCTTCCACATCCGCGTCCGCGGGACGGTCGACGACGGGCCGGACCGGGCGCGGGCAATTCTCGACGACCTGACGGAGCGCGGCGTCCCCAACCGGTTCGGCCCGCAGCGCTTCGGCAGCAAGGGCGACGCCGACCTCGTCGGCCGGGGCCTGATCCGGGGCGACCCGGAGGCGGCGGTCGACGCCCTGCTCTTCACGCCGGGGCCGATCGAGGAGACGGGCCGGGTGGCGGAGGCGCGAGAACTCGGCCGGGCCGGCGACCTGGAAGGCGCGCGCCGGGCGTTCCCCGCCTCCTACCGGGCCGAGCGCCAGGTGCTGGAGGTGTTGATCCGAGGCGGCGACGCGGAGCGGGCGCTGCGGCGCGTCCCGAAGCCGGTGCGAAAGATCCACCTGTCGGCGTACCAGTCCCGGCTCTTCAATCGCCTGGTCGACGACCGGCTGGCGACGCTGGGGACTCTGGAGGAAGGCGACCTGGCGTATCTCCACGACCGCGGCGCGGTCTTCACGGTGGAGGACGCGGCGGCGGAGCAGGCCCGGGCCGATGCGTTCGAGATCAGCCCGTCGGGCCCGCTGTTCGGCCGGAAGGTGAAGCTGGCCGAGGGCGAGCCGGGGGAGCGCGAACGCGCGCTGCTGGAAACCGAGGGCCTGGACCTGCGGGCGTTCGGCGCGTCGGGGATCCGCCTGTCCGGCGAGCGCCGTCCGTTCCGCGTCCCGCTCGGCGAGGCGCGGGTCCGCCCCGACGGCGACGGCGCGATCATGGTGAGCTTCGCGCTTCCCCGAGGCTCCTTCGCCACGGCGGTGATGGCCGAGGTGATGAAGTAGTCCGCCCCGGAGGATCTACGGAATGGGGTCACAACATGTTGCAGTTCGTGGGCCGGAGCGACCCACGAAGCAACAGACCGGTGCGTGATCGCACCGTCCCCGCTTGGGCAACGAGGACGGTGGCTGCACTACGTTCAGACTCCGAGATCTACGGATCGGTCGTGAGCGGGATGTCGATCCCTCTCACCGTCGGCACACGCCCCGTCGTCGCCCCGTCGGCTTCCGTCGTCAGGACCACCCGGAACCGCAGGTACTGGTAGTCGTCCAGAACGTCGATCTCGTCAATGGCCACCCAGTCCGTCGTCTGGGTCCGCAACGGGTCGAGGTCGGGGTCGATCGGCTGGTTGCCGAGAACGTTCACGTCCTCCCGCGAGCCCTGGACGTACACCTCGATGGTGCCCCCGTTCAGCGTCGAGTCGACCACCGGAGTTCCGTAGTCCGGCGTGGCGAAGGTCTGGTCGAACCAGCCGGACTGGGCCACGGACTCCTGCGCATCACCCACCTGCGCCGTGAGTTCCCCCGCCACGTCCGTGCCCCATGACGCCGTCGTGTTGGCGACATCCATCATGTCCTGCGTATCGAAGGACTCGGAGACGCCGGAGCCGGGCGGTGGAAAGGACCCGGTGGCAAACGAGGACGTGAACCCGAATGGCAGAAGCCGCCCGGCCAGGTCCCGGATGCCGTCCCGTGCGCCGACCTCGTACGTCTCGTCGGGCGAAAGCGACTGCAGCGGGAGCAACACGACCTCGACGAGGCCGGTCGGAGTCTGCTGCAGGGCGACCGCGAAGGGCACTGCCGGACGACCGGCGACGCTGGCGATCTCCAGCGAGAAAGCATCGGGCCCCACGGAGGCCGGGTCGAGAGGACGGGAGAAGCGGAGCCGGATCTCCGCATCCGCGGTGACATTCGAGCCTTCGTTCACGGGGGAGATGTTGACGACGGCCGGCGTCCCCAACGTGCCCTCCTGAAGGAAGCATCCGGGGTCGCCGAGGTCCTTCGTCGTGAAGCTCTCCTCGTAGGGCAGGCCGCCCTCGGAGGACAGCGCCCGGTCGAACACCGATTGCAGCGCCAATGGTGACGGCTCGACGGGGAGCAGGACCCGGTAGGTGGTCGCGGGGTCGTAGGCCGCGTCGCTCAGGTCCGCGAGGACCGGCACGTCCGGGATAAACGTCACGAAGTTCCGGCGGGAGCGGTCGAAGAGCACACGGCGCGAGCCGTTCAGAGGAGACGTCTCACCGAGGTCGTAGCGCACCTCGACGGGGATCATCGACGGATCTCCCGCTCGCTCTGCCTGGTCGATCAGATCTTCGTCGAGCTGGTCGGCGTCGACGACGACGGTCGTTCCCGATGTCGGATCTGCGAGGAACGTCCCACGGACGAACGTGCCCCGGGCGGGCACTCCACCGGCGGTTTCGATGACGATGGAGCCATCCTGCAGGCTCGACTCGTCGACGGCCTCCGTGAACCGGAAGACGATGGTCCCGTCGAGGGCGACGGGATCGCCGGCGGGAGCGTCGACCTCGGTGAGCTGGAACCCCGCCTTGCTCGGGCCGGGGCCCGTGGGGCCGTAGCCCCCGCATGCGCAGAGGCAGAGTGAGAACCCGAGAATGATGGTGGATATGGCCCGCATGGCAGTCTCCTTCGCCCTGACCCCGACGTTTCAGCCTCTCTCTCTCGGAAATCGACCATGCGGGCCTGCCAACTGAGTGATTTCCTCCACCCTTCATGCGCATCAAACGGTGTCAGGACCGAATTGCCCGACGAGTTCGGTACGGAGGCGGGCTCAAATCCGAACGATCTCGGCCGGACTCACTTCCACGAGTGGACGGGGATTCGGATCTCGCGCACGACCGGCACGCGCCCCGTCGTGCCGCCGTCGGGCGCGGTCGTGAGAGTCACGCGGAAGCGCACGAACTGGTGGTAGTCGAGCGTGTCGATCTCATCGACCCCAACCCAGTCGGTGGTGTTGAGCCGCTCCGGGTCGGTCTCGGGGTCGACGGGCCATCCGGGCCGATCCACATCCGCCTTCGATCCCTGGACGAGGATCCGGACCGTGCCGCCGGCCGCGTCGGCCTCGACCACGGGGGTCCCGTAGTACGGAGTCGGGAAGCGCATGTCGTACCAGAGCGACTGACCGACGGACTCTCTCGCGTCGCCCGGGAGGCCGGCCAGTGTCCCGGGCACCGGGTCGACGAACGGCCGGCCACGCACGAACGTCCCCGCGCCCGTCGGCCGTCCACCGTCTGGATGACGATCCCGCCATCCAGGATGCTCGCCTCGTCCACCGTCTCCGAGAACCGGAACTCCAGGAGACCGTCGAGGGCGAGGGGCTCGCCGGGCGGTGCGTGGACGGAGAGGAGTCGGAAGCTGCCGGCCCCGGAGATCGATCCCCCGCCGCCGCATGCCGCGACGGCCTGCGCGATGATGGTGACGACGGTCCCTCGCACGGTCGCTCCCATTCCCGGTACCCGATCCGGCCATTGTATCGGACGTGAGTTGCGTCGGGGGGCCGGGTCCGGTAGGAATGGGCGGATGAGGCGCATTGCCTTCATGAACCAGAAGGGCGGGGTCGGGAAGACGACCACCGTCGCGAACCTCGGCGCGGCCTTCGCCACCCTCGGGCGGCGCGTGCTCGTCATCGACGTCGACCCGCAGGCCAACCTCTCCACCCACCTGGACTTCGACCTCGACAGCGGGGTGCCCACGATCTACGAGGTCCTCACGCGGCGCCTCGAACTCGCGGATGCCATCGTCGAGACGAAAACGCCCGGGCTCTCCCTCCTGCCGTCCTCCATCGACCTCTCCGGGGCCGAGATCGAACTCGTGCAGGAGATGGGCCGCGAGACGATCCTCAAGGGCGCCGTCGACGACCACGTCGCGTCGCTCCCGGAGGATCAGCGGCCCGAGTTCGTCCTCGTCGACTGCCCGCCGAGCCTGGGGCTCCTCTCCCTCAACGCGCTGACGACCGTCACCGAGGTGATGATCCCGATCCAGACGCAGTTCTTCGCCCTCCGTGGGATGTCGAAGCTGCTGGAGGTCGTCAAGCTGGTCCAGGAGCGCCTCAACCCGCGGCTCGAGCTGACCGCGATCATCCCCTCGATCGCCGACCTGAGGACGAACCTCACCGGCGAGGTCATCCAGGAGATCAAGCGCTACTTCGGCGCGAAGGTCACGCGGACGATCATCCGCACGAACATCCGCCTGGCCGAGGCGCCGTCGTTCGGCCAGTCGATCTTCGACTACGACCGATCGGCCCGGGGTGCGAAGGACTTCCTCCGCCTGGCGAAGGAGCTTCTGGGCGACCTGCCCGCCGACATCGGGGACCTCGACCCCGGCCGGGCCCCTGAACGGGAGCCGGAGGCGACCGAACCCGAGCCGGAGGCGACCGAACC